>CAIXBE010000167.1 GCA_903917595.1 uncultured Rhodobacterales bacterium | reverse complement strand
CTGAACGATGTGGCACCGGACGGGGCCTCAACCCGGGTGACGGTGGGGCTGATGAACCTGACGCATTACCTTGGGCACGACCGGCCACAGGCGCTGGTGCCGGGGCAAGCGGTCGACGTGGTGGTTGAACTGGACGATATCGCCCATGCCTTTCCTGCCGGTCACCGGATCGCGCTGTCGCTATCGTCCAGCTATTGGCCGATTGCCTGGCCCTCACCCCAGACCGCGACGCTGACGCTGGACCTTGGGGCGACGGCCCTGACCCTGCCGGTGCGTCAGCCGCGCCCCGAGGACGCGACCTTGCGCGCCTTTGATCCAGCCGAATCCGCGGCCCAGACGCCCAGCATCAGCCACCCCGCCGCCCCCGGCCATCCGCGCCGGGTGACGCGCGACCTTCTGTCGGGAAAGATCACCGTCGATTTTCCGCGCTGGACCTATGACCATGAACTGACCGACATCGGCATAAGGCAGGCCAGCGAGGGCCACGCCAGCTATGCGATCACCGAAGGCGAGCCCTTGTCGGCCGAAACCTCGACCCGCTACCGGGTGGTGCAGACCCGCGCCGATGGGGTGTTTACCCATGACAGCAGCGGCCGGATGACCTGCGACGCTACGCATTTTCACCTGACCGCTGAACTGGTGATCACCGAGAATGGCCATGAAATCCACCGGCGAAACTGGAGTGAGGCGATCCCGCGTGACCACATCTGAAGCCCCAAAATTCCGCCGTTTCGCCGCCGAAGAGCGGGCCGCGATGCTGGTTCAGGCCGGCCTTGATTGCCTTGCCGAAGGTGGCATCACGGCTTTTACCGTCGACAATATCTGCCGCCGGGCAGCCGCCTCCCGCGGGCTGATCGCGCATCACTTTGGCGGCAAGGAGCAGCTTTTGGCGGCGGTCTACGAGGCGGCCTATCAGCCGATGCTGGACAAGATCAGCCCCGCGGCCGGGGCCCTTGGGCTGGGGCCGCTGATTGACCGCATGTTCGACGCCGAAGCGCGTGATTTGCCGACGCTGCGGGTCTGGCTGGCTTTGTGGGGCGAGATCGCGGTCAACCCGGCGTTGAAAGCGGCGCACCGGCGGAACTATGGGCACTACCGGGCCGTCGTAGAGGGCGCGGTCAAGGCGCATTGTGCGCCCCGTGGTCTGAACCTCGATGCGGGCGTGCTGGCGGCAAGCGTGATCGCGCTGATTGACGGGCTGTGGCTGGAGCAATGCATCGACCCGGATGGTTTCGACAGCACCCTCGCCCGCGCCGCCTGTCTTGGAATGCTGGAGCCGATCCTTGGCCCGCTGGAAGCTTGACTTGGCCCATAGCCGGGCAGAGTGTTTTGATCAAATGGCCCAAGCGGCCCTGAGGTGGTGATGCAGACCCAGACCGTGCCCCTTACGGGCCCAAGTCCAGGAACCACGCGGACCCTGACCCGGCACTACTGGGGCGACAGGGATGCAAGGCCCAAGGTCTATCTGCAGGCTGGTCTGCATGCCGACGAGATGCCGGGGCCGCTGGCGCTTTACCATCTGATGACCCTGCTGGACGCGGCCGAAGCCGAGGGCCGGATCACCGGTAACATCGTCGTCGTGCCGCTGGCCAACCCGATCGGCCTGTCGGAATGGCTGCTGCACAAACCGGTCGGGCGGCGCGATCTGGAAGGCGCGCAGAACTTCAACCGGGGTTATCCGGACCTTGCGGCATTGGCGGGGGACGCGCTGGAGGGTCAGCTTGGCCCGGACGGCGCTGAAAACCTCAGGATCATCCGCAAAGGCTTTGCGCAGGCCCTTGCCGGGATCACCTCGGACACCGAAGTCGATGAATTGCGGCTGCGGCTGATCGAAGAGTCCTTTGACGCCGATCATGTGCTGGACCTGCATTGTGACCATCATGCGGTGATGCACCTTTACGCCTCATCCGCCGCTCCCGGCACCGCCGACCTTCTGTGCCGCTGTGTCGGTTCGAAACTGGCGCTGATCGAGGATCTTTCCGGCGGCAATGCCTTTGACGAGGCGCATACCGCCCCCTGGCGGGCGCTGCGGGCGCGGTTTCCGAACCATACGATCCCCGACGGCTGTTTCTCGACCACGCTGGAATATCGCGGCCAGCATGATGTGTCGGACCCGCTGGCACAGGGCGACGCCCTCGGGCTGATGGCATTCCTGTCCGGCGTGGGCGCGGTTATCGGCGGACCAGCCCCGATGCACCCGGCGCCGGAGGAGGCCCCGCTGGCCGGAGCGGTGGAATTCATCGCGCCGATGGGCGGCATCGTGACCTGGACCACCGTCCCGGGCGACCGGGTGACCGAAGGCCAGGTCTTGGGCCATGTCACCGACCCCACCACCCGCCTGCGAATTGCCATCACGGCACCGACCACGGGGCTTTTGTTCAGACAGGAACTTTGGACCTCGTGCCTGAAAGGGCAAGGCCTGTGCCATGTCGCCGGACAAGACCCGCGACGGCAAGGCGAACTTTTGTCGAATTGAACCATAACAATATCAACAGGGAGACTGCAGATGATCGGACAAGGAAAGGCATGGACGCGCTGGCTGACCGGGGCCGCCATGGCGCTGGCACTGGCGGCAAACCCGGCTCTGGCGGACGACACGCTGGACCGGGGGGTGGGGTCGGAATGGTCCTCGCTTGACCCGCAGGTCAACTTTGACGCGGCAGCAGGCTGGATTCTGGCGGACGCCTATGAGGGTCTGGTGAACTTTGACCCGACCGGAAAGATCATCCCGGGTGCCGCCGAAAGCTGGGAAGCCAGCGCCGATGGCAAGACCTATACCTTCCGTCTGCGCGAAGGGCTGAAATGGTCGAATGGCGACCCCTTGGTGGCGCAGGACTTTGTCAACGGCATCCTGCGTACGCTGAACCCCGACACGGTGTCGGAAAAGGGATATTACTTCTACTCGACGATTCAGGTGACGGG
>CAIXBE010000166.1 GCA_903917595.1 uncultured Rhodobacterales bacterium | reverse complement strand
TGGCGGCACGCGCATCTTGCAGGACACAGGCGGTTACTACATGGACCCGACAATTGTCACAGGCGTAAAACCCGAACACCGCCTGTATCGCGAAGAGGTCTTCGGCCCGGTCCTTGCCGTCACCTCCTTCACCGACGAAAACGAGGCCCTGCGACTGGCCAATGCCAGCGACTTTGGTCTTGCAGCGGGGGTCTGGACCGCGAACCTGTCGCGCGCGCACCGGATGATCCGGGGCATCCGGGCGGGCGTCGTCCACGTCAACACCTATGGCGGCGCGGATGTCACCGTTCCCTTGGCCGGTACCAAACAATCCGGCAACGGCGCCGACAAAAGCCTGCACGCGCTGGAGAAATACACCGACCTTAAAACCGCATGGATTCAGCTATGACCCCCACTATACTTGTCGCGGGCACCTGGGACACCAAGGACGCCGAACTTGGCTACATGCGCGATGTGATCGTAGGGCAGGGCGGCAAGGTCCTGACGATGGATGTGTCCGTGCTGGGCGATCCCTCCGCGCCCACGGATATCTCGAAGCATCAGGTGGCCGAAGCTGCGGGATCGTCGATTGCCGCCGCCATCGCTGCGGGCAACGAGAATACCGCAATGCAGATCATGGCCGCCGGGTCGGCAGCCTTGGCGGCCAAGCTGCATACTGAAAGACGCATTCAGGGCGCGGTCGTCCTTGGCGGCTCGATGGGCACTGACCTGGCGCTGGACTTGTGCGCCGCTCTGCCCTTGGGCGTGCCGAAATACGTCGTCTCGACCATCAGCTTTTCGCCGCTGATCCCGCCGGGACGCGTGCCCGCCGATATCCAGATGATCCTTTGGGCAGGCGGGCTTTACGGGCTTAACTCGATCTGCAAGGCCTCGCTAAGCCAAGCTGCAGGCGCAGTCCTTGGGGCCGCGCGGGCCGTGGCGCTGCCGGACGGCAAACGCCCGATCATCGCCATGTCAGGCTTCAACTCCAAGGTCGTGACCTACATGGTCGCGCTGAAACCGGCGCTGGAGGCGCGGGGGTTTGAGGTCGCGGTCTTTCACGGCACTGGCATGGGCGGCCGCGCGCTGGAAAGCCTTGCGGCACAGGGGGCCTTTGCCGCCGTGCTGGACCTTGCCCCGCAAGAGGTGGCGAACCACCTCTTCGGGTCGGCGATCAGCGCGGGCGAGGACCGGCTGACCAATGCGGGCCGTCTGGGCATCCCGCAGATCGTGTCCATCGGCTGCCTTGATCTGGTAGATCTGGTGGGCTGGCAACCCTTGCCCGACCTTTTCAAGGATACCCCGGCCCATGCCCACAACCGCCTCTTGACCACCGTCCTGCAAACCCCCGACCAGCGCCGTCAGGTCGCGCGCGAGGTTTGCGCCAAGCTTGCCACCGCCACCGGCCCGGTGGTCTTTATCCTGCCGACACAGGGTGGCCATTGCTGGGACCTGCCCGGCGAGCCTTTGTGCGACCCTGAAGGCCTTGCCGCCTTCTGCGACGAAATCCGCAAGGCTTGCCCGCCGAATGTGACCCTGATCCAGCTTGACGCCCATCTGAACGATCCGGCCTTTGCGGACGCAACGCTTGCGCAGATCGACCAGTGGATCGCGGCGGGGGTGTTGCCGACCCCGGCCTGAAGGGGGAAGCGGCTACAACGCCTCGACCCGGAAGCCGTCGGGCACAGAATCCCGACCCTCAAGCACCAGATCGGCCATCACTTCGGCCACCTTGGGGGCCATGCCAAAGCCGATCTTGAAGCCGCCATTTGCCACGAAATGCCCCGCCCGTCCCGGCCATGCCCCCATTACCGGCGCGCGGCTAGAGGCGCGGGGCCGCACCCCCGCCCAGCGGTCCACCACTGGTGCCCCGGCCAAAGCGGGGACCGCCGCAATCGCCCGTGCCAGCAGACCCTCCAGCGCCGCGTCGGTTGCTTCGTGTTGCCAAACGGATTCCGAGGTGGACCCGACCGCCACCGTCCCATCCGCATGCGGCACGATATGCAGCCCGTCGACAAAAAGCTGCGGACCCTGTGGCATGTCAGACTTCAACGACAACGCCTGTCCCTTGACGCCCGAGCCAACCTGCCGACCCAGCGATACCGACAGTTCCGCCAATCCCGCTGTTCCCGTCGCATGGATTACCGCGCCTGCGTCTTCCGCTTCGCCAATCACAACCGCCCCGCCCTGTGCCCGCACCGCTTTGACAAGCGCCAAAAGCGCCTGACGCGGCAAGATCCGGGCTGACAGCGTATCCCTGACCAACCAGCCGGACGGCGAGGCCGGTTCCCAATCTGCCCCGGTCACCGGCACCACCTGCCAGTCGGCAGCACCTTGCCACAGGTTAAGCGCCGTCTCACCCCGTTGCCGCGCGATTTCCACCGCGCGGGCGTCCTCCAACGGTTGCAACCGGCCCAGTCTGCCATAGCCAGCGCCAAGGCCCGATACCGCCTCGACCGTCGCCCACCAACCGCCAGCCATCAGCAGGCTTTCCAGTTGAAATGCCTTCTTCGGGTTCCACGCCTCGGGCACATGCGGCGACAGGGCACCAACCAGCCCGCCCGACGACCCGGCCCCGATGCCCTTGGTGTCGATCACCCGCACCCGCGCGCCCCGCCGGCCGCAAGCATGGGCAATCGACAGACCAAAGATCCCCCCGCCCCGGATCGTCACGTCCACGCTTGCCATTCCGCCGCCCCGCGCCCATCAACAGGCCAAAGGACTACGCCGGATGACAAGCCCCGAACAACCCCCCCAACTCGACTGGCGCGACCAGACCATCCCCGTCTCGCGCCAGTTCGACGACCCCTATTTCTCGCTGGCCGGGGGTCTGGACGAAACGCGGCATGTCTTTCTGTCCGGCAACCATTTGCCCGACCGGTTCCGCGACGGCTTTCACATTGCCGAGCTTGGCTTTGGCACCGGCCTGAACCTACTTGCCACGCTTCTGGCGCATCAAGGCACCGGCCATCTGCACTATACCAGCTTTGAGGCGTTCCCGATGACGCCGCAAGACGTCGCCCGCGCGCAGCAGACCTTCCCGGAAACCGCCCCTGTATCCGGCAGCTTTCTGGACCAATGGTCGACAGGAGCCCGCACCCTGCAGTTCCCCAACCTGACCGCCCGCATCATCATCGGCGACGCCCGCGAAACCCTTCCGGCATGGCAAGGCAAGGCCGACGCCTGGTTCCTTGACGGCTTTTCCCCCGCCAAGAACCCCGAACTTTGGTCGCCGGACCTTATGCACGAAGTCGCCCGCCACACCGCCCCCGGCGGCACTTTCGCCACCTATACCGCCGCAGGCCACGTCCGCCGCGCGCTGGCCGAGGCCGGGTTTGCCGTCACCCGCCAGCCGGGGTTTGGCCGCAAGCGGCACATGTCGACTGGAGTACTGACCAGAGCGTGAAAGCGATTGTGACTGGCCGTGTGGTCGCCCTATTCTGGCACCCGCACCCAAACCCGAGGTCCTGATGATTGTCCGAACCCTTGCGTCGATCCTGAACACTCCGGCCCATGCCAAGGGCGAGGCCTATGAAAGCCGCCGCATCCTTCTGGCCGCCGATGGTCTGGGCTATTCCCTGCACGACACGATCTGCAAAGCGGGGACCGAGCAGGTGCTGGAATACAAGAACCACGTCGAGACGAACTACATCATCGAGGGGCAGGGGTCGGTGACCAACATTGCCACCGGGCAGGTCTGGCCCTTGGCCCCCGGCACAGTCTATGTCCTTGACCGCCACGAAGCGCATCTGCTGCGCGCCGACACCGACCTGCGGATCGTCTGCGTCTTCACCCCCGCCCTGACCGGCAAGGAACGCCACGATGCCTCGGGCAGCTATCCGGCCCCGGACGCACTCTGAACACGCACCCTGACCACAGCCCTGCCTTGCTTTCGGGAATGGGGTCGTGTATCGGCCCCGGGTGATCCCACGGGGTCACGAGAATCAACAAGAAACGCCGCGTTGTCCCCATCCGTCGCAGGTAGGGACCCTCCGGCAAAGGAGATTGCGACATGAAACTGAATGAACTCGCCGACAATCCCGGCGCTGCCAAAAAACAAAAGCGCGTTGCGCGCGGTCCGGGCTCGGGCAAGGGCAAGACTGCCGGCCGGGGTATCAAGGGCCAGAAGTCCCGCTCGGGCGTGGCAATCGGTGGCTACGAAGGCGGGCAGATGCCGCTGTATCGTCGTCTGCCGAAGCGCGGCTTCAACAAGCCGAACCAAAAGCATTACGCCGTGGTGAACCTTGGCCTGATCGAGAAGTTCATTGCCGCAGGCAAGCTGGACATTTCGGTCGAGATCACCGAAGACGCGCTGGTCGCGGCGGGCCTGACCACGAAAAAGCTGGACGGCATCCGGATTCTGGCCAAGGGCGAAATCACCTCCAAGGTCATGCTGAAGGTTTCCGGCGCGTCGGCAACGGCTGTCGAAGCGGTCACGAAAGCGGGCGGCAGCGTCACGCTTTTGGCAAACGGTGCGGCTGCGGCTGCATAAGGGCTACCGAAAGGGATTGTGAGCGGCGGGAACGTCGCTTACATCACCAGAAGTTTTCCCGCGCCGCCGACCGGAAGACGGTTTGGCGGCGCTTGGCTTGAAAGAGACCTGACATGGCTTCAGCTGCAGAGCAAATGGCATCCAACCTCAGCTGGGGTATGCTGGGCAAGGCATCCGACCTTCGCCAACGCATCTTCTTTACCATCGGTCTGCTGATCGTCTACCGGATCGGCACCTATGTCCCGGTTCCCGGCATCGACGGCGAACAACTGCGGGCCTTCATGGCCGAAGCAGGCAAGGGCATCGGCGGGATGCTGAACCTGTTTTCCGGCGGGGCGATCAGCCGGATGGGAATCTTTGCGCTGGGCATAATGCCCTATATCAGCGCGTCGATCATCGTGCAGCTGCTGGGCACGATGTATGGCCCTTGGATGCAGCTGCGCAAGGAAGGCGAACAGGGCCGCAAGAAGCTGAACCAGTATACCCGCTATGGCACGGTCGCGCTGGCGATCCTGCAGGGTTACGGCATCGCGATGTCGCTGCAAGGCGGCGATCTGGCGCATACGCCGGGGTTCTTCTTTGTCGCGTCCTGCGTGATCACGCTGGTCGGCGGCACAATGTTCCTGATGTGGCTGGGTGAACAGATCACCGCGCGCGGCATTGGCAATGGAACGTCCCTGATCATCTTCGTCGGCATCGTCGCCGAAATCCCGGCTGCCATCGCCCAGTTCTTTGCGCAAGGACGGTCGGGTGCGCTGTCGACCCCGGTTATCCTTGGGGTGATCGTGATGGTGGCTGCGGTCATCGCCTTTGTCGTGTTCATGGAACGTGCGCTGCGCAAGATCAGCATCCTTTACCCGCGCCGTCAGGTCGGCATGAAGGTTTATGAGGGTGGCTCGTCGCACCTGCCGATCAAGGTCAACCCGGCAGGCGTGATCCCGGCGATCTTCGCCTCATCCCTTTTGCTGCTGCCGACCACGATCAGCACCTTTTCGGGCGGCGGGACCAATCCGGTCCTGTCTTGGCTGGCCGCCAACTTTGGCCATGGACAGCCGCTGTATCTGGTGTTCTTCGCCGTGATGATCGTCTTCTTTGCCTATTTCTACACCTTCAACGTCTCGTTCAAGATCGATGACGTGGCCGAGAACCTCAAGAACCAAAGCGCGTCGGTTCCCGGCATCCGTCCCGGCAAGAAGACCGAGGAATATCTGGAATATGTCGTCAACCGCATCCTTGTCCTTGGTTCGGCTTATCTGGCCGCTGTCTGTCTGCTGCCGGAGTTCCTGATCGCCAAAGCCGGGATCCCGTTCTACTTTGGCGGCACCTCGGTCCTGATCGTGGTTTCGGTCACAATGGATACGATCCAGCAGGTTCAATCGCATCTTCTGTCCCAGCAGTACGAAGCCCTGATCGAGAAGTCGCAACTGCGCGGCCGTAAGAAGCCGGGAACCAAAACCGCGCCCAAGGCGCCCGCACGGCGCTGACCCCGATGGCGAACATCATCCTTCTTGGTCCGCCCGGTGCAGGCAAGGGCACGCAGGCCGCGAAATTGGTCGAAGCGCGCGGCATGGTCCAGCTTTCCACCGGCGACATGCTGCGCGCGGCCCGGACCAGCGGCACCGACATGGGCCGCAAGGTCGCGGCGGTGCTGGACAGCGGCGGGCTGGTGACGGACGAGATCGTCATCGGTCTGATCGACGAGCAGCTTGCCCGGACCGGCCACGGCGGGTTCATCTTTGACGGCTTCCCGCGCACGCTGAAACAGGCGGATGCCTTGGGACAGCTTCTGGCAAGCAAGGGCCTGACGCTGGACGCCGTGATCGAACTGGTGGTCGATGATGCCGCCCTCGTCGGCCGCATCGTCAAGCGGGCGGAAGAGGCGAAAGCCGCAGGCCAGCCCGTCCGCAAGGATGACACGCCCGAAGTGTTCGAGGTTCGCTTGCGCGAATACTACAAGAACACCGCGCCCCTGATCGGCTATTACTGGGCCACGCGTGACTTGGTGCAGATCGACGGCATGGCTGACATGCCGGTCGTCGCCGGGGCAATTGCATCGGTTCTTGACAAAGCATGAGTTTCTGTTCCCGCGGCCTTGACGGCCCCGGCAAAAGCCCCTAATGCACGGCGTCCCGCGGTGGAATCGCCTTGCGGGCCATGCCTATTGGAAGTTCGGGCCATCGGGGTAAAACCCCTGACGGCGTTGTGAAAAAAGGTTCTGGCACTACGGAACCGCAACCTAGAAGGACGACACGTTTGGCACGTATTGCTGGCGTCAACATTCCGACCGCGAAACGGGTTCCGATCGCGCTTACCTACATCACCGGCATCGGTCCGCACACCGCAGAGGCCATCTGCGCCGCGCTGAGCATTGACCGTGCGCGTCGTGTGAATCAGCTGAATGACAGCGAAGTGCTGGCAATCCGCGAATACATCGACGCGAACCTGACGGTTGAGGGCGACCTGCGCCGCGAAACCACCATGAACATCAAGCGTCTGATGGACCTTGGCTGCTACCGCGGCCTGCGTCACCGCAAGGGCCTTCCGGTCCGCGGCCAGCGCACCCACACCAACGCTCGCACCCGCAAAGGCCCCGCTAAGGCCATTGCCGGCAAGAAGAAATAAGAGGGGCGACAGATATGGCACGCGATACCAAAGCCGCCCGCACGAAGAAAAAAGAACGCAAGAACATCGCCGCTGGCGTGGTTCATGTGAACTCTTCGTTCAACAACACCAAGATCCTGATCTCGGACGTTCAGGGCAATGCGATTTCCTGGTCGTCTTCGGGCACCATGGGCTTCAAAGGCTCGCGGAAATCCACGCCCTACGCCGCCCAGATGGCTGCCGAAGACGCAGCCCGCAAGGCGCAGGAGCATGGCATGAAGACCGTCGAGGTCGAAGTGCAGGGTCCCGGCTCAGGCCGTGAATCCGCTTTGCGCGCACTTGCCGCTGCCGGGCTGAACATCACCTCGATCCGTGATGTGACCCCGCTGGCGCACAACGGCTGCCGTCCGCCGAAGCGTCGTCGCGTCTGACGCATTGATTTTGGCCGGGCTGCGGGGGCATGTCCCCTCGCGGCCCGGTTTTCGTTGTTTACGATCCTCGGGCGTCCTTGCTGCTTCGGACATCGGCGGCGGACAAGAATAGGGGCTTAAGAATGATCCATAAAAATTGGCAGGAACTGATCAAGCCGATGCAGCTTGTCGTGAAGCCGGGGGCAGATGCCGCCCGCACCGCGACGGTCATCGCCGAACCGCTGGAGCGGGGCTTCGGCCTTACCCTCGGCAACGCGCTGCGTCGTGTTCTGATGAGCAGCCTGCAAGGCGCGGCCATCACCTCGGTGCAGATCGACAACGTCCTGCATGAGTTTTCATCCGTGGCCGGCGTGCGTGAAGACGTGACCGACATCGTGCTGAACCTTAAAGGCGTCAGCATCAAGATGGACGTCGAAGGGCCAAAGCGGCTGTCGATCTCGGCCAAGGGGCCGGGCGTGGTTACCGCAGGCGACATCTCGGAATCCAGCGGGATCGAGGTTCTGAACAAGGACCACGTCATCTGCCACCTGGACGACGGCGCCGACGTATTCATGGAACTGACGGTTTCGACCGGCAAGGGCTATGTCGCGGCGGACAAGAACCGCCCGGAAGATGCGCCCATCGGCCTGATCCCGATCGACGCGATCTATTCGCCGGTCAAGAAGGTCAGCTACGAAGTGCAGCCCACCCGCGAGGGCCAGGTGCTGGACTATGACAAGCTGACGATGAAAGTCGAAACCGACGGCAGCCTGACGCCTGACGACGCCGTGGCCTATGCCGCGCGCATCCTGCAGGACCAGTTGTCGATCTTCGTGAACTTCGACGAACCGGAATCGGCCAAGGCGGGCGAGATCGACAGCGGTCTGGAATTCAACCCGCTGCTTCTGAAGAAAGTTGATGAACTGGAGCTTTCGGTCCGGTCCGCCAACTGCCTGAAGAACGACAACATCGTCTATATCGGTGATCTGATCCAGAAAACCGAAGCCGAGATGCTGCGCACCCCGAACTTCGGCCGCAAGTCCTTGAACGAAATCAAGGAAGTGCTGTCGGGCATGGGCCTGCATCTGGGTATGGACGTCGAAAGCTGGCCGCCGGAAAACATCGAAGACCTGGCCAAGCGCTTCGAAGACCAGTTTTGACATGTAGGGTGCGCATTCATTGCGCACCTTCCACCGAAAATGCCCGGACAGCCGGGGAAAACATGGGTTGAAGAAACCCCAAGGTGAGCGGGACCACACGTAGGTCTTGCCGGACAAAGCAAAACACGCGTTAGGAGATAGAAAATGCGTCACTCAAGCGGCTACCGCAAGCTGAACCGGACCCATGAACACCGCAAGGCGATGTTCGCCAACATGGCCGGTTCGCTGATCGAACACGAACAGATCAAGACCACCCTGCCCAAGGCGAAAGAACTGCGCCCGATCATCGAAAAGCTGATCACACTGGCCAAGCGCGGCGATCTGCATGCCCGCCGTCAGGCGCATGCGCAGCTCAAGCAGGACATCCACACCGAACGCCTGTTCGCCATCCTTGGCCCGCGCTATCAGGACCGTCAGGGCGGCTACGTCCGCGTCCTCAAGGCCGGGTTCCGCTATGGCGACATGGCGCCGATGGCGATCATCGAATTTGTCGACCGTGACACTTCGGCCAAAGGCGCTTCTGACCGCGCCCGCGAAGAAGCTGCCGAGGCGTAAGGCCTGCCCATCCCGTTCGGAAAAGGCCCGCCCCACTCGGCGGGCCTTTTTCTTTTGGCCTGCCGCGCCTAGGATTGCCGCCATGGCTGATCTTTTCGACACCCCTGCCAACAAGACACCCGACGGCCCGCGCCCGTTGGCTGACCGGCTGCGACCAAAGGCCTTGTCCGAGGTGATTGGGCAGGGGCAGGTCCTGTCGCCGGATGGCCCGCTTGGGTCGATGCTGGCGGCCGGATCAATGTCGTCGCTGGTCCTCTGGGGCCCGCCGGGCGTGGGAAAGACCACCATCGCCCGGCTGCTGGCGGATGAGACCGACCTGAACTTCGTCCAGATTTCGGCGATCTTCACCGGCGTCCCCGACTTGCGCAAAGTGTTCGAGGCCGCAAAGCTGCGCCGCCAGAACGGCAAGGGAACCTTGCTGTTCGTCGACGAAATCCACCGCTTCAACAAGGCTCAGCAGGACGGTTTTCTGCCCTATATGGAGGATGGCACGATCCTTCTGGTCGGGGCCACCACCGAAAACCCCAGCTTTGAACTTAACGCCGCCCTTCTAAGCCGCGCGCAGGTTATCGTGCTGGAACGGCTGAATCTGGTCGATCTGGAACGCCTTGCCCAGCGCGCCGAGCAGGACCTTGGCCGGGCTCTGCCGCTGAAGGGAGAGGCCCGTGAGGCGTTGCTGGACATGGCCGATGGCGATGGCCGCGCGCTTCTGAACCTGATTGAACAGGTTGCCGCCTGGAAAACCGACACGCCCCTGACCCGCGACCAGCTTGCCCAGCGCCTGATGCGACGGGCGGTGAAGTACGACAAGTCGGGAGATGAGCATTACAACCTGATCAGCGCCCTGCACAAATCGGTGCGCGGCAGCGACCCTGACGCGGCGCTTTACTGGTTCGCCCGCATGCTGGAGGGCGGTGAGGACCCCCGCTTTCTGGCCCGCCGGATCACCCGGATGGCGGTCGAGGATATCGGCCTTGCCGATCCGCAGGCGCAGGAGGTCTGCCTGCAAAGCTGGCAGACTTATGAACGGCTTGGCTCTCCCGAAGGCGAACTGGCGCTCGCGCAGGCGGTAGTCTACCTCGCTCTCGCTCCGAAGTCGAACGCAGTCTACACCGCCTACAAGGCGGCGCGGGCTGCGGCGCGCGAGACCGGCAGCCACCCGCCGCCGAAGCATATCCTGAACGCGCCAACCCGGATGATGAAGGACCTCGGGTTCGGTGCAGGCTATGCCTATGACCACGACGCCGAAGACGGGTTTTCGGGCCAGGACTATTTCCCCGAAAGCATGAAGCGCCCGGTCTGGTATCTGCCCCCCGAACGCGGGTTCGAGCGTGAGTTGAAAAAGCGGGTGGACTATTTCGCCAAGCTGCGTGCGAAACGGCAGGGTGACTAAGCGCAAATCTTTTCGAAAAGATTTGCAAATTCCTTCGAAGGAATTTGTGGCACCCTGCCCGAACCGACACGCCGCATTGACAATCGCCCCGTCCCGCCGCAAAGGACCGCATGTTCCACACCCTTCCCATCATAGCGCTTGGCGGCGCGCTTGGTTCCGTTCTGCGGTATCTGATGGTCACCGCTATCGGTGCGCCGCTGGGCACGTTGGCGGTCAACGTCCTTGGCAGCCTTGCCATTGGTGCGCTTTTCGTTGTGCTTGGCGCGCGTGAGGGCTGGCAGGTGTTCTTGATGACCGGCATTCTGGGGGGGTTCACCACCTTTTCGGCCTTTTCGCTGGATACGCTGAAACTGATCGAAGGCGGGCAAATACCGCATGCCGTGGCTTACGTCGCGGGCTCGGTCACCCTTTCCCTCGCCGCCGTCGCATCCGGCGCGGCCCTTGCCCGAGGTATGCTATGACCGTCCAGCTTCTTGCCGTGACCGAAGACGAAGGCGAGCAGCGCCTGGATAAGTGGCTGCGCCGCCGCTTTCCGCAGATGACCCAGGGGGCTGTCGAAAAGCTGTGCCGCACCGGGCAGATACGCGTCGACAAGGGCCGGGCCAAGGCCTCTGACCGCGTTGCCCCCGGCATGGTCATCCGCGTGCCGCCACTGCCGACCGAGGCCGCCCCGACAGGTCTGCGGTCGCAGGGCATTTCGGCTGCTGATGAAAAGATGATTCAGAATGCCGTGCTGTGGAAGGATGAGCATATGATCATCCTGAACAAACCCGCCGGTCTGCCGTCGCAAGGCGGCAGCGGTCAGGGTGACCGGCATGTCGACGGATTGGCCGAGGCGCTGAAGTTTGGTTACAAGGAGAAGCCGAAGCTGGTGCACCGGCTGGACAAGGACACTTCTGGCCTTCTGATGCTTGCACGCACCGACCGGGTGGCCCGCACCCTTAGCGAAGCGCTGCGTCACCGGGCCGCCCGCAAGATCTATTGGGCCATTGTCGCAGGCGTGCCGCATCCCCGGCAGGGGTCGATCAAGTTCGCGCTGGAAAAGGCTCCGGGCCGGGGCAGGGGCGGCGAAGGCGAAAAGATGGTCTGCGTCCATCCCGCCAAGATGGCCGAGCACCCGGACGCAAAACGCGCGCAGACCGACTATTTCACCCTCTGGTTCCTTGGTCAGCGCATGTCCTGGATGGCGCTGGAGCCGGTCACCGGGCGCACTCACCAACTGCGCGCCCATATGGCCGAGATGGGCCATCCAATTCTGGGTGACGGCAAGTATGGCGGTTCGGGCACCGAGAACATGGGCGACGGCTGGGGGGCCTCGACAGGGGGCGAGATGTCGAAGAAGCTGCATCTGCACGCCCGCAGTCTGACCATCGAACATCCGATCACCAAAAAGCCGATGACCTTTACCGCTCCGTTGCCCGACCACATGGCCCGGACATGGAAACTGCTGGACTGGAAGGAAACCGACGTCCCTGCCGACCCGTTCGAGGCGATAAGGTGAGGGCAGACCAGTGAGCACCTGGACTGCCCGTCGCTTCTGGACCGAAACCAGCGCCGTTCCGGTGGACGGCGGCTTTACAGTCCATCTGGACGCCCGCCCGGTCCGCACGCCGCTGAAAGCGCCGCTGGTGGTGCCGACCTTTGCGCTGGCGCAGGCGATTGCCGC
>CAIXBE010000165.1 GCA_903917595.1 uncultured Rhodobacterales bacterium | reverse complement strand
CTCCGCGATCAGACACCCCTGCGACCGGCAAAGAAATCCTGAACAACAGGAGCGGCTTGCAGTCTTACTGGCACGAAGGAAGACGCGGCCTTGAAAAGATTTGTGAAATTCACCCTCAGACGGCTATGTGTTCTCAGACCCGGATGACTGAAACTGACCCGATGCGCCTTGACCGCTCAGCATCGCAAAGACCTTGTCGCGCTCGGAATGCACCAGCAGCAAGGCCAGATCGCCGGGCTGGACCAGCCCCATGATCCTTGCCACGCCTTGCGACGGGGTGTCGGCCTGCAGGATCCGGTCGGCGGGGATACCCTGCGCCAGACACTCGGCAAGCAACAGGGCCGGGATGTCGCCGGGTTCGCGGCCGCGCAGATAGCCGGGCAGTTCGGAGATCATCACCCAATCGGGACCCAGCGCGCAGGCCCCGCGCGCAAGGCCACGAATGTCGTCGTCTGACCGGTCTCCGGCATGGGCCAGCGTCACAAAGCGGCGTTTGGCCGGGATCGCTGCCAGCGCCCCGGTGACGGCGGCGATGGAATGCGGGTTGTGGGCGAAGTCGACAAACAGCCGCGCGCCGTTATGGGCGAATTCGTTCAGGCGGCCGGGGTTGTCCTTCGGGTCCGAGTGAAACGCGGCCAACGCAGCGCCCATCGCCGCGACACTGATCCCCAACGTATGGGCAAGACAGGCCGCCGCCAAAGCGTTGGACAGATTGTAGCGGGCAGCCCCCCCCATCGCGATCGGGACATCGGCCACGGCCACAATCCGCTGCGGTGTGTCCCCCTGCTGCAGCCATAGCGCCCCGTCGCGCAGAAATCCTGCCAGCCGCCCGCTGTCTCGCGCGGCGTTGATCTGCGGCGCGTCGGCGTCCAGCGAGAACCATGCGGCGTTCAGGCCCAGCCGCGCGGCCTCGGCCACCACGGGGGGATCGTCGGCGTTCAGGATCATGGTCCCGCCTGCGCGCAAACCATGGCGGATGGCGAATTTCACTTGCGCCAGGTCGGCCACGGTGTTGATGCCGTATTCGCCCAGATGATCGGCGGCGACGTTGGTGACGACCGCCGCCAGCGCTTGGCGCACCGGCAAGCCGCGCCGCAGGATGCCGCCGCGTGCAAGCTCCAGAAAGCCCATTTCCAACCTTGGGTTGCGCAGCAACATCCGCGCGCCACCGGGGCCGGAGAAGTCGCCCTTTTCGATGATCTCGTCGCCGACCCGCACCATGTCGGTCGAGGTCAGGCCCGCGATCTTGCCCGCCGCTATAGCCATCGCCATGGCCAGCCTTGTGGTGGTGGTCTTGCCGTTGGTGCCGGTGATCAGGCCAACCGGAAGGTTAGAAATCGAAATCCAGTCAATGGCTTCTGGGTCCGGCAAGTCGGCCAGCCCCCAGCTTTTCGCGCGGTTGCCATGGCCTAGGGTGACGAAATCTTCATCCGCCAGAACCTCCACTCCGCGCGCCTCGCCTGCCATGGTCAGGGCCAGCAGCGAAGGGTTGGCCTCACGCGTCATCACCCGCCCAAGGTCGGCCAGCATCCCCGCCAGATCGCCGCGCGGTTGCCACAAAAGGTCGGCCGCGACAAAATGCCAGGCGGTCTGCAGCACGAAAGTCGCCGAATACAGTTGATCCGTCGGGGCGGTGATCGCCACCGAAATGCCACCAGCAAAGTCCCGGTGGGCGCTGGTCTGAGCGTGCCAGCCGACACCGTCCAGCACCCGCCGGGCATGGTGGTGCCACAGGGCGGCAACGCGGGTGGGGGCAAAGCCCGCATACTCGGCCTCAAGCGCCGCCCCTGCAGCGGTCTGCATCAGTCCGGGACCGGTCAGCCTGCGGGCATCGCCGGTTCGCAAGGCATCGGATGCAGCGATGGGGACCTGCAGGGAATCGGCGATATCGTCACTCATCGCAGGATCAATCGCCACTTTCGCCGGTGTCGCGCGCCAGCCGCACGCCGCGTTCGTCGCGGACGATCACGTCGGCATCCGAGATCAGATCCTCCATCCCCGCCACGACCGGGTGCGGCTTGGCGGCTGCGGCGGGCGCATCAACCTTGTTGGGGTCCTTGAAGTAGATGATCTGCTTCCAGCAACGCACGGTATCGTCGCCGTTGATCACCAGAAGATCGCCTTCCGCCGCCATGTTCAGGCCAAAGGCCAGCGCCTCGACCTCATCGGGGACGATGTGAATCGCACTGGCATCAACGCCGTTTTCCTGAAGCGCGGCCTTCATCATGCGCGGAATCTCGTCATTGCCACGCCCGCGCCGATTGTCGTCGGCCTTGCAGATGAAGATGTCGAAATGCGAGGCAAGGATGCGGGCGGCGGTCGCCACATCCTCGTCCCGCCGGTCGCCAGGAACCGACAGGACAAATATCCGCTTGCCCGGAATGTCCAGCTGATCCACCAGCCCCGACAGCGCGGTAAAGGCGGCAGGGTTGTGGGCATAGTCAAGAATGACCTTGAACGCATGTTCGTCAAAGACGTTTGTCCGCCCCGGCACCTGAAAGAAGCTGGTGTCGAAGGTCCGCAGGCCATGTCGGATATTGTCAAGATCAACCCCGAAACTGAAGGCCATTGCCGCCGCGAACATCGCATTTTGAACATTGTAGGCAGCTTTGCCTTCAAACGTCGCCGGGATCAGATGCGACCAAAGGACCGGCAGATGCGTGCCGTGGTTGTAGATGGTGATCATGTCGCCGTTCATTCCACGCTCCAGCACCACGGCGCGGCCACCGGCACGGATGTGTTCTTTCACCAGCGCATGGTCGGAATTCATCGTGGCATAGCAGATCGTCTTGGCCGTCACATAATCGGCCATCCGAAGGCAATGCTTGTCGTCGGCGTTCAGGACCACGGTCTCAGTCGCACTTTCCACCACCACCCGTTTGATCCGTGCCATCTCCTCCAGCGTGTTGATGCCGCCAAGGCCCATGTGATCCTCGGTCACGTTCAGACAGGCGGCCACGTCGGACCGGCGATACCCAAGGCCCGCCCGCACAATGCCGCCCCGCGCCGTCTCCATCACCGCGAAATCGACCGATGGGTCGCGCAGCACCATCTGGGCCGAGGTCGGGCCGGTCATGTCACCCTTTACCGTCACCTTGCCGTCGACATAGACCCCGTCGGTCGAGGTCAGCCCGACCCGGTGGCCGCAGGATTTCATGATATGGGCCAGCATCCGGCTGGTCGTGGTCTTGCCGTTGGTGCCGGTGATCGCGGCTATCGGAATGCGGGACTTTGACCCCAGCGGGAACAGCATCTCCATCACTTTGCCCGACACATCGCGCGGCGTGCCTTCGGAGGGTGCCACATGCATGCGGAAGCCCGGCGCCGCGTTCACCTCGACAATGGCGCCGCCGATGTCCTTGTAGGACTTGGTGATGTCGTCGATCAGGAAATCGACCCCGCCCACGTCCAGCCCGATGGCCACCACGGCGCGTTCGGCCATGTCCTTGTTGTCGGGATGCACGATGTCGGTCACGTCAATCGCCGTGCCGCCGGTCGACAGGTTGGCGGTGGAGCGCAGGTAGAACAGCCGCCCCGCCTCTAGCACCGACTCCGCCGTCAGCCCCGCTTCGGTCATCAGCCGTTCCGCCTGGAAGTCCAGTTCCAGATTGGTCAACACCTTCTGGTGCCCGATGCCGCGACGGGGGTCTTTGTTCACGTCCTCGACCAACTGGGCAATCGTCATCACCCCGTCACCGATCACATGGCCCGGCACCCGTTTCGCCGCAGCCTCCAGCGTGCCATTCACGACCAGCATCCGGTGGTCAAAGCCGGTGATGAAGCTTTCGACAATCACGCCGCTGGATTTGCCTTGCGCGTAAGCCTCGGCATGGGCGACCTCGACCTGTTCATCCGTCATCAGGTTGATCGACACGCCGCGCCCGTGGTTGCCGTCCAGGGGTTTAAGCACCACCGGAAAGCCGATGCGACGGGCGGCGCGGATGGCCTCTTTCGCCGAATAGACGATCAACTGGCGCGGCACTGGCAGGCCAAGGTCGTTCAAGAGGCGTGAGGTTTCGGACTTGTCCCCGGCAATCTCGACCCCGATGCAACGGGTTTCCGAGGTGATCGTCGCCATGATCCGTTTTTGGTACTTGCCCTGCCCGAACTGTACCAGCGAATAGTCGTTCAACCGCAGCCACGGAATGTCGCGTTCCTCGGCCGCCTTGACCAGACTTGCGGTCGAGGGGCCAAGCTCGCGCCGTTGGGCAGCCTTGATGAAACTGGTCATCTCGGCCGTGAAATCGAAATCGGAATCAAAGGGATAATCGACCATCGCCTTGACGTGATCGGGCAGGATATGCATCAACAGCCGGATCGCCAGCGTGCCAGCCTCAAGCCCGACATCGCGCTGCTTGTAGGCGTAGACCATGTTGTATTGGCCCTGCACGCCAGTCGACCTTGTGCGGCCAAAGCTGACCTCGGCCCCGGCACCGCCCTGAATTTCCAGCGCGCAATGCTCCATGATATGACCCATCCAGGTGCCCTCATCCTCACGCAACCGGCGCAGAAAGCCGCCTTCGGTGCGGTAGGAACAGCCATGTTCGCCAAGCCCCGGCAGGGCCGCGACCAGCGCGTCGATAAAGCCGGTCCCCAGCTTTACCGAGGGCCAGTCCTCAAGGACGCCAAGGTCGATCACATGGCGGATGACGGGGAAACTTGCCCAGAGATTGGGGCCGACGTAGACATTGGTCGAGACGATCTTCATGGCTTCAGGCTCCCCTTGTCGTGCGGGAATACATGCCCCCGCACTTTTGTTGCATTGTCAGATTTTCCTGGTTCCGTCCTCGGCCGCCAACTGCCCCAAGCCCAGTTCGGCATCCGGCGGAAAGGCGCGGCGCTCGCGCAGGTCATAGCGGCAGCCCTCGCCCATCACGTCGACCCGCAGGCCCAGCAGG
>CAIXBE010000164.1 GCA_903917595.1 uncultured Rhodobacterales bacterium | reverse complement strand
TGCCAGATTCCCTATGTCTCGTTCGGTAAAGCACGTAACTTGCAGGTTTGCAAAACGGACCGTACTTGCCTTGATCTTGTCCCACCACATCTCGGCGGTCTTGCCGCCGTAAGGATAGACAATCACCCGTTCAGCCTTGCGGCAGGATTGGCGAACCACCTTCTCGTTGGGAAGTCCAAGGGCCACCCACACTTCAAGCTCACCGCTCAGGCTCTTCTGCCAGATGTCGGGCTCATCATCCGTTGAAATGCCTTTTGTCATTTCCAGATTCTCGTGCGCATTCAGCGCAAAAGCGATGATGCGCACCATCAGGCGTTCATCCGTTTCCGAAGGGTGCTTTGCGACGGTCAGCTTATGGGTCTCGTAGTAGTGACGATCCATGTCCGAGACCGAAAGCTCAACTTTGTATATGGTGGCGTTTTGGGCCATGACCTGTTCCAACATTTCTAGGAGTAGGCCCGCTTACCGGGTCTGTTGACCTTTTGACAGCGAACAATCCCAATCGCAACTCTTGGCTGAAGGGCGGCTTCCCGACCGCCAATCGCCACACCGCCAGGACCTCGACTGAGCTCATGCGCCTTTACGGTCGCCGCGCCAAACTAGGATGACTAAGGCGGCAATCTTCCTGATGGGCAAGAAAATCGCTGAGACCCTCGGGCAGGTGTCGGCCGCTGGATCACCTTTTGCAACCACCTGCGGTCCAACGCCCCCCATGGCGGACAAGCACACGCCGTGGTGTATTTCAATAGCAATGAAACCGATCAGCAGGTGCGGTCATAGCTTAACTCCCCGGAAATCTTTACAAATATTAGGGATTAGCTCACTGCGTCACCCAGTAACCAACCCATCCCCCACCACGATCTGTCGTCTGCAAAGCGCTGCGATCTTTTCGTCATGGGTCGAGATCAGAAAGGTCGTGCCTTCTACTCGGTTGATCTCGGCGATCAGATCCATCACCTGCATTGCCGACGTACGGTCCAAGTTTCCTGTGGGTTCATCCGCCAGAACCAGTTCAGGGCTGTTCATCAGCGCGCGGGCCACGGCAACACGCTGTTTCTGCCCGCCACTCAGGTTGGCAGACGGAAAGTGGATGCGTTCAGCCAAGCCCATTCGCACCAATAGATCCTGCCCGCGCGTGCGCGCCGAAGCGGTCTCTCGCCCTTCGCGCACGGCGGTGGGGAACACGACGTTTTCAAGTGCGGTAAAGTCCGGCAAAAGATTGTGGAACTGGAAGACAAAGCCGATGTGCAGATTGCGGAACTCGGTCAACGCCCGGTCCGACGCGGTCGTGAGGTCCACACCCAACATGCTGTGGCTGCCCGAGGTTGGATGCATGAGCGTTCCCAGAATGGTCAAAAGCGTACTTTTTCCAGACCCGGACGCGCCCAGCAGCGCCGCCAACTCTCCGGTCTGCATGGCAAGGTTCATACTGCGCAGGACCCGGGTTTCTGCATCGCCGGACCCAAAGGTTTTTACCAGATCCCGCACCTCCAAAAGCACCGTCATTGGCCGATGGCCGTGACCGGGTCCAGCCGCGCAGCGGCGCGGGCCGGCAGAATGGACGCAAGGATTGCCCCAAGCGTTGTCAGCAGGATGGCCAACCCGTATGCGCCTTGGGCAATGTCGATGGGCAGTCCGTTTTGCCCTGGCCCCAAACTGTCGCGTGACGGGAAAGCCAGCAACACGCCATAACCTGTGGCGGCGCCAAACAGCCCGCCCATAAGCCCGATCAGCGCACCTTGAGACACAAACACCACCACCACAAACCACCGCCCTGCCCCCATGGCCCGCATGATCCCGATTTCGGGCCGTCGGCGATAGGTGGACAACAGCAACGCCGAAGCGACCCCGATGATGATGGTCATCAGGGCAAAGGCCTTCAGTATGTAACCTGTCTGGGCCTGCGCTTGCAGTGCCTCCAAAAGCTGCGCCGCCTGTTCCGTCCATGACTTTGCATCAAGCCCGGTCAAAGCCTTGATGCGCGGTGCCAATGCGTCGGCGGCGTAAAGATCAGTCAGCTTTATCTCCAGCCGCGTCACGCCTTGCGGCAGCGCAAACAACGTGCGGGCAGTGGCAAGGCTGACATAGGCCTGCCTGCTGTCCGGACCACCCGACCCCATTTCGTAGATGCCAGTGATGGTCAGCGCTGCATCAATTCCGCCCGCACTTTGCAATCGAACGGTCTCACCCAACGTCAGATCCGAATCTTCGGCAAGCGTCTTGCCCACCAAGACACCACCTGCCCCAAGGTTCGCGGTGCCTTCTGTGATATAGCCCGCGAGGTTTGCAATGACGGACTCGCGCCCCGGCTCCAGCCCGTTGATTGACATTTGGGTCACCTGTGCACCGTGCATCAAGAAACCTGATCCATTGATCTGCTGCGACGTGCCAGTCACCCCACGCAGGGCCTCGATCAGGGGAATGAAGGCGGCGGTGTCCTTCAGTATCGCCGTGGACTGCGACGTTGATTGCGGCACGAAAAGGATCGTGCGCGTCGTGGAGGGTTCCAGCAATGCTGGGTCCACCGTTTCTGCCTGAATAGTAATATGCGCCATATCGCCCGCTGTTCGCAGCATGATGAACTCAGC
>CAIXBE010000163.1 GCA_903917595.1 uncultured Rhodobacterales bacterium | reverse complement strand
CTTTGGATGAAGGTTCCCGGCCCGGTTGCCGAAATCAAGACCGGCATGGAAGCGCGCTCGATCGAGACGTCCAAATTCGAAGGCTGGGAAGACAAGCTGGCCATCGCAGGCGACTATTGGCCGCCGCAATATGTCATCATGGATGGCGACACGCTGGAGCCGAAAAAGATCGTCTCGACCCGTGGCAATATCTATGACGAACAGGTCTATCACCCCGAACCCCGCGTGGCCGCGATCCTGTCCAGCCACTACAAGCCCGAGTTCATCATCAACGTCAAGGAAACCGGCAAGATCCTGCTGGTGGACTATACCGACCTGACCAACCTGAAAACGGTTGAAATCGAGGCCGAGCGGTTCCTGCACGATGGCGGTCTGGACAGCACCAAGCGCTATTTCATCACGGCAGCCAACGCCCGCGGCAAGCTGGTTGTGGTGGATACCAAAGAGGGCAAGCTGGCCGCGATCACCGAAACAGGCGGGCAAACGCCGCACCCGGGGCGCGGGGCTAACTTCGTGCACCCAGTCTTTGGCCCGGTCTGGGCGACCAGCCACCTTGGCGATGAATCAGTCGCCCTGATCGGCACCGATCCCGAAGGCCACCCCGATAACGCGTGGAAAATTGTTGACAGCTTCCCCGCCCTTGGCGGCGGTGCGCTGTTCATCAAGACCCACCCGAATTCGGATCACCTTTACACCGATGCCACGCTGAACCCTGACGCCGAAACCTCGGGTTCGGTTGCGGTGTTCACCATCTCGAAGATGGGTGCTGCGGATGTGGATCCCGAATTTGTGACCCTGCCGATTGCTGAATGGGCCGGTATTGCCGATGGTCAGCCGCGCGTGGTGCAGCCCGAGTTCAACAAGGACGGTACCGAAGTTTGGTTCTCGGTCTGGAACGCCAAAGACAAGGAATCGGCCATCGTTGTAGTCGATGATAAAACGCTGGAGCTGAAAAAGGTCATCAAGGACCCGCGCCTTGTGACCCCGACCGGCAAGTTCAACGTCTTTAACACCCGTGGTGACGTTTACTAAACGCAAACTGGGGCTGGCCCTTTTTGGGCTGGCCCCTCTTCCTTCCTTCGATTTTGCCAGCAAGCCGGGGTGCAAGCGATGAACGACCTTTCCCAAGAATTCCTGCCCGGATTTGTGCATCTGATCGGTGCTGGCCCCGGTGATCCCGACTTGTTGACCCGCCGCGCCCTGCGGTTGATGGTTCAGGCCGATGTGGTGGTTTATGACCGTCTGGTCAGCCCAGAAATCATGACCCTGATCCCGCCCCATATCCGGCGGATTGATGTGGGCAAGCTGCCCAAGGCCCATAAAGTGCCGCAAGACGGCATCAATTCCCTGCTGATAGATCTGGCACGCCAAGGTCTGCGCGTGGCGCGTGTTAAAGGCGGCGATCCATTGATCTTTGGTCGCGGGTCTGAGGAGGCCGAAGCCTGCCGTGCCGCTAGCGTGGCCTGTGATTATACGCCAGGCATCACCTCGGCCCAAGGGGCGGCGTGTTCGACCGGCGTGCCTTTAACCCACCGCGGGCTGGCTACCGGCGTGCGCTATGTCACCGGCCACCGCGCCAAGGATGGTGCGTTGGATCTGGATTGGGCGTCACTTGCCAGTGGCGATACGACCTTGGTCGTCTATATGGGTGTGGCCAATATTGCCGAGATTTCCGCGCGCCTGATGGCGCATGGACTGGCCACTAACACCCCCGTTCTTGCCGTGGCCTCTGCCACCACGCCCCGCGAAACCCGCGTGCTTTCGAACCTTTCTGGCATCGCCGCCGCCGTGGCAGGTGCCCAACCCGAAGTGCCGGTTTTGTTCATCATCGGCCGCGTGGTGTCCTTGTATGAGCCTGCATTGCTGGCAAACGCTCTTGCCTGCGAGGGCGCGGGGATAGCGGCTTATGCCTAGGTTTGTCAGTCTCTTTGCCCTGCTGTTGGCTATGCCAGCATTGGCCGACGTGTCCCCCGATCGCGCCCGCGCGCTTGAACACATGGTCTTGCAAGACTGCGGATCGTGCCATGGCCTGACGCTGAAGGGCGGTCTTGGCCGCCCGCTGACTCGCGAAGCCCTTGCCCAAGCCGATCCCGAGGGTCTGGCGCTTATCATTCTTGATGGCATCCCCAGCACCGCCATGCCGCCCTGGCGTCCGCTTTTGACCGAAGATGAGGCGTTGTGGATCGCAAACTACCTGAAATCAAAGGACTAACCCCATGCGCCCGCTGATCTTGTCGCTTTTCCTGCTCGCCGCCCCTGCCTTTGGCCAAACCGCAACCGGCGATCTGGGTCTGGTGGTCGAACGCGCGACCGGCAGCGTTTTGGTGATCGACCGATCTGACCGCGCCAGCATTGGCCGGATCACCGGTTTGGGCGATGTATCGCACGCCAGCCTGACCTATTCCCCGGACGAACGCTTTGCTTTCGTCTTTGGCCGCGATGGCGGTTTGACGAAGGTTGATCTGCTGACCCAAACCATCGCCGCCCGCACAGTGCAGGCAGGCAATTCCATCGGCGGGGCGATTTCCGACGATGGCAGGCTGGTCGCCGTGTCGAACTATGAACCCGGCGGCGTCAAGGTGTTTGACGCAGACACACTGGCGCTGGTCGCCGATATTCCGATGGCGGGCAAGACCATTGGGCTGGTCGATGTGCCGGGTCGGCGCTTTGCTTGGGCGGTTTGGGACACGGGCGAGGTGTTCTTGGGTGACTTTTCGGCGGCGGAACCCGTGGTCACCATGATCGGCAACGCGGGCAAGAACCCGTTTGACGCCGTGCTGACCGATGACGCGCATACCTTTCTGGTGGGCCTGTTCGGTGAAAAGGGTGTCACCGCCTTTGATCTTTGGAACCCCGAAACCCCGCCGCAGAAATTCCTGACCGATTACGGCAAGACCGGCGAAGATATGCCGGTCTACAAGATGCCCCACCTGCAATCTTGGGCCTTTACCGAAGGCCAGTATGCCCTGCCCGCCGTGGGTCGGCATGAAATCCTTTGGGTAGACCGCGAAAGCCAGACCCAGACGGCCACCACCGAAGTGCATGGCCAGCCCGTCTTCATCATCGCCCAACCGGCCAGCCCCTATGTCTGGGTCAACTTCGCCACGCCGTTGAATGACGTGGTGCAGGTGGTGGACTCGCGGTCACATGAGGTCGTCGCCACCCTGACCCCCGGCAAGGCCATTTTGCACATGGAATTCGCCCCGCGCGGGGCCGAGGTTTGGATCTCGTCCCGCGATGACAACAAGGTGCTGATCTATGACACCAAGACCCGCGAAAAGGTGGGCGAAGTGGCGGCCGAGGCCCCCTCGGGCATCTTCTTTACCGCCCGCGCCCATCAGACGGGGCTTTAGGGTGGACGCGCTGGATCACCGCCTGTTGGACGAATTTCAGCGCAATTTTCCGCTGGTCCCGCAGCCTTTTGCCGTGGTGGGCGCGGCTTTGGGGGTTGCCGAGGCCGAGGTGATTGCCAGCCTGACGCGGCTGCAAACTGCGGGCACTGTGGCGCGGGTTGGTGGCACGGTGCGGCCCAACACGGCGGGTGCCTCCACATTGGCCGCGCTGGCGGTGCCAGAAGCGCGGATCGAAGCGGTTGCCGGACTGGTGAACGATGAGGACGGCGTCAATCATTCCTACCTGCGAGAGGACGAATGGAACCTGTGGTTTGTCGCCACTGCGCCCGATGCCAGCGGGTTGCAGGCGTCTTTGGAACGCATCGCGGCGCGGACAGGCCTTAGGGTGCTGTCGCTGCCGCTATTGCGGGCCTTTAATATCGACCTTGGGTTTAGGCTTACGGGCGCGCGGGCGGCTTTGACCACCGATGTGGCCCATGATGAAACCGCTTTGCGCCCCGATGATCGCCCGCTGTTGCAGATCATGTCGGCAGGCTTGCCGGTGGTGGCGCGGCCCTTTGCCGATGTGGCTGCCACCTTGGGCTGGACCGAGGCGCAGGTGCTGGATCGCCTGCAAAGCCTGTCAACGGCCCGCATCCTGACCCGCATCGGTGTGATCGTGCGTCACCGCGCCATTGGCTGGGCGGCCAATGCGATGGTGGTTTGGGATGTAGCCGCGCAGGATATGGAAACCGCTGGCCGCAGCCTTGCCGCCCTGCCCGGCGTTACCTTGTGTTACCAGCGCCAGACGGTGCCGGGCCTGTGGCGCCATGGCCTTTTTTCGATGATCCACGGCCAAAGCCGTGCCGATGCGCTGACGGTGCTGGACGCCGCCCGCGCTTTGCCCGCGCTGACCCATACCGACCACCGCGTTTTGTTCTCAACCCGCTGTTTCAAACAAACCGGGGCATTGTTGGAAAGGACCGCCGCATGAAACCTTTGCGCCGCACCCCGTTGGCCGCCGATGCGCTGGACGGCACCGACCGCGTTCTCATCAACCGGATGCAAGACGGCTTGCCCTTGGTTCCGCACCCCTTTGCCGCCTTGGCCACTGACTTGGGGCTGGAGGAGGACGCGCTGATTGCACGGATTCAGGCAATGCGCGAGATCGGTGCAATTACTCGGTTTGGCCCCTTCTTTGATGCCGAGGCGATGGGCGGTGCCTTTTGCCTTTGCGCGATGGAGGTGCCAAGCAACCGTTTTGACGCCGTCATGACTTTGGTCAATGCACACCCGCAGGTGGCGCATAACTATGAACGCACCCATCGTTTGAATATGTGGTTCGTGCTGGCCTGCGAGCGGGCCGCGCAGATCAAACAGACGGCGGAACAGATTGAACGCGAAACCGGCTTCCCGGTGCTTTTGTTCCCCAAGGAACACGAGTTTTTCATAGGCTTTAAGGTGACTGCATGACCATCAACGCGCTTGACCGCCGGATCATCGCCGCCACCACGGGTGGGCTGCCGCTTACACCTGCCCCCTTTGCCGAGGTGGCAAGCTGGCTGGGCGTGCCGGAGCAAACTGTGATCGACCGGATGGCCGCGATGCTGGATACAGGCGTGATCCGCCGTGTGGCGATTGCGCCCAACCACTATGCTCTTGGCATGACCGCCAATGGGATGAGCGTTTGGGATGTGGACAACGCCCGCGCGATTGAATTGGGCGCGCAGGTTGGCGCGTTCGAATTTGTGTCGCACTGTTACTTGCGCCCGCGTGCGGACGGCTGGCCCTATAACCTGTTTGCCATGATCCACGGCCACAACCGCGACGAGGTGGAAATCCTGCGCGCGCAGATTGCGGCGCTGCTGGGGCCTGCCTGCCGGGCCTCCGATATTCTGTATTCCACCCGGATCTTGAAAAAGACCGGGTTGCGCCTGACCGAGGGGGGCCAATGATGTTTCGCTTGACGCAATACATGCAAGAACTGGTCACACCCACCCCGCCGCGCCGTCGGGTTTCGGCGGGGGGTGTCAAGCCGGTGGTGATCTGGAACCTGACCCGCACCTGCAACCTGAAATGCCGCCACTGCTATACCACCAGCGCCGATGTGCCGTTTCCGGGCGAACTTTCGCACGATCAGGCGATGGGCGTGCTGGACGATCTGTCGAGCTTTGGCATTCCGGCGCTGATCCTTTCAGGGGGCGAACCGCTTAGCCGGTTTGACTTTTGGCAACTGGCGGAACGGTCGCGTGCGTTGAATTTCCGGCACCTATCGCTGTCAACCAATGGCACCAAACTGGGCGGCGAAAATGCCGACCGGGTGGCGGCGCTGGGGTTTGATTACGTTGGCATATCCTTGGACGGGATCGGTGTCAAAAACGATTGGTTCCGTGGCGTTGAAGGGGCTTTTGCCGATGCTTTGGCGGGTGTTCGGGCCTGCAAGGCGCGCGGCGTGAAGGTAGGCTTGCGGTTTACAATCACCGAAGACAACGCCGAAATGCTGCCCGCCATGCTGGATCTGTGCGACGCCGAAGGGGTGGACAAATTCTATCTGTCGCATCTGGTCTATGCGGGGCGCGGTGACAAACACCGGGGCGAGGATACCGAACACGCCCGCACCCGTGCTGCGATGGATGTGCTGCTGGACAGGGCTTGGTCGGCGATCCAGCCGGGTCACCCGTTGGAAATTGTCACCGGCAATAACGACGCCGATGCGGTGTATTTCCTGCAATGGGTCGAGGCGCGGTTTAGCCCGGAACAGAACGCCCGTGTCCGCACCCATCTTGAGGCATGGGGTGGCAATTCCAGCGGACTTGGCGTCGCTAATATCGACCCGCAGGGCAAGGTTCATCCCGACACCTATTGGTCAGATTATACCGTGGGATCGGTGAAAACCGACCGCTTCTCGACGCTGTGGACGGGCGATGATGCCATGCTGGCCACCCTGCGCCAACGCCCCCGCCCCCTAAAAGGCCGCTGCGGTGCCTGTGCGTTTCAGGCCGTCTGCGGCGGCAACACACGCATCCGCGCGTTGCAGGTGACGGGCGATCCTTGGGCCGAAGATCCGGCCTGCTATATGACCAACGCCGAGATTGGCGCGGGCGACGCGGCCCGCCTGACCGTCACGCCGTTCCGGGGGAAAAGCCATGATCCGGCGCATAATTTTCTTTAGCCTGCTGGCCTTCCCAGCCTTTGCAAACCCTGACGGCGCTACGATCTACGCCGACCAATGCGCGGGGTGCCATGCGGCCACGCGGTTGGGTGGCACGGGACCTGCGCTGATCCCTGAAAGCCTTGGGCGGATCAAGGGCGATGCGCTGACCAGCCTTATCTCCAAGGGGCGCACGGCCACGCAGATGCCAGCCTTTGCTGCCACCCTTTCGGCAGAGGATATCGCTGCGGTGGCGGAGTATGTGTCGTCGCCGCTGGCCAAGCCGCCGGTCTGGACCGAAAGTGATATTGCCGCGACACGGATGATGACTGATTACACCCCGACTACCGCGCCAACATTTGCGGGCGATCCGATGAACATCACGCTGGTCGTGGAAACCGGCGATCATCATGTGTCGGTGCTCGACGGTGATACGTTTGCCGTGCTGGACCGGTTCGCCACGCCCTTTGCCGTGCATGGCGGGCCAAAGTTCAGCCCCGATGGCCGCTTTGTGTTCATCATGTCGCGCGATGGTTGGGTGCAAAAATATGACATCTGGAGCCTGAAAGAGGTTGGCCGCATCCGCGCGGGCCTTAACAGCCGCAACATCGCGATGAGTGCGGATGGCAAGTGGCTGGCGGTGGCGAATTACTTGCCGACCACGCTGACCATCCTGTCAACCGACGATCTGACGGTGAAAAAGGTGATCCCGGTGGCTGGCCGTGATGGCACCCCCAGCCGCGTCGCCGCCGTCTATCAGGCCCCGCAGCGCGAAACCTTTGTGCTGGCCCTGAAAGACCTGCCCGAGATCTGGGAGATTGCCACCAATGAAGACGGCGGACCCTATTCCGAAGGCATCGTGCACTCCAACGAAAACGGCATGGAAGAGGCAATGGGCGTTGAACGCGGCCTGTTTGCCCGCCGCCGGATTGCCGTGTCGGCCCCCTTGGACGACTTTTTCTTTAGCCCCGATTACCGCAACCTGATCGGCACCAACCGCGAGGCGGAAACCGGTGTTGTGGTCAATCTGGACGTGGGCCGCGAGATTTCCAGCCTGCCCCTGCCCGGTATGCCGCACCTAGGGTCGGGCATCACTTGGGACCGGAATGGCCACAAGGTCATGGCCATCCCGCATCTGACCGAAGGCATGGTGTCAGTGATCGACATGACCGACTGGTCGCTGATAAAGACCATCAAGACCGACGGTCCTGGGTTCTTTTTGCGCAGCCATGCCAACACGCCCTATGTCTGGGCCGATGTGTTTACCGGCGACAACAAGGGCCATATCCACATCATAGACAAGCAATCGCTAGAGATCGTCCGCACCCTGATCCCCGAGCCGGGTAAGACCGTGGCCCATACCGAATTCACCCGTGACGGCAAATATGCGCTAGTGTCGATCTGGGAAATGGACGGCGCGGTGATTGTCTATGACGCGGCTACCTTCAAAGAAATCAAACGCTTGCCAATGAGCAAGCCTGCCGGAAAATACAATGTCTGGAACAAGATCACCTTCGAAGACGGCACCAGCCACTAGCGCCCACAGCCTGTGGAAGCTGAGGCTGATGCTGTGGCCGTTTGCCACCTCGGCGGTGGCGATCAACTTGTTCATGCTGGGGTTGTTGGGTCAGGCAATCGGCCTGTTGGCACTGTCACCGCTTACGGCGCTTTGGCTGTCGCTGCCGTTAGGCCTGCCCGCCACATGGGCTGCCGCACGATGGGTTCGCAGCTTGTTGCGGCAGGCGGAAGGGCATTAAGCCCTTCCGTTTTTTGATTATTTCAGCGTGGCAAGATAGGCCGCCAAATCCTCGCCACCCTTGGCCAATTTGAACGTCATCTTCGACTTGGCCGCCGTATCGCCGATCTTGTCCTGCAACCATTTAGACGGATCGACGACGTAAACGGCGAGGCTTGCCTCGTCCCAGACCGTGCCATCTGCCCCAGCGGCCACGATAGACTCGCCGTATTTGAAATCGGGATAGCTGCCGATCTGACGGCCAACAACGCCAAACAGGTTCGGCCCTGTCTTGCCACCTTTGACAATCTCGGTGCCGTCAGCGGCGGTGATGGCATGGCAGGCTTTGCATTTCTTAAAATCAGCCTCGCCTTTGGCGGCATCTCCGGCAAGGGCGGGCGATGACAGCAGGGCGGCGGCGGCGATCAGACGGAACAACATGGGGTATCCTTTCAGGAACAGGTCAGTGGGCGAGGAAATGCCTTGGCCCATGCAAGCCGTGCGGCGATGGGCCTGTCCTTGACTTTTGTCAGATCAGTCTTGCCGTTTGCCTTGCCCTGGGGCCTTAACCAGCCAAATCGCGATCAAAATCCAGACCGCCGCACGCAGGGCCATCGCGCCGACGGTGCGCGCCTCGTATGCGCCGCCTTGCCAGACGTGCCAGCCGAACAGGGCAAAGACGGCGAGGATGCTCAGCGCCAGGATGGTGGCCAGTTTGCCCGCCCAGGGTTTGCCCAAGGCAATTGCAACTCCGGCGATCACATAGACAAAGCCCGACAGGAAATTGAACCACAGCACAAAGGGCACGGCGTTGCCAACAGCGGCCTGTGCATCAGGGCTGCCGAACAGGGCTGATGCGCCGGAAACACCGGTCAGCGCCCCGAATAGCGTGGCGATGCCTGCGGCAATCCATTTTCCGGCCGAGCGTGCGTTTGCCATCGTCATTTCCCCTTATTCTTCAAGTCGGCCATCGCGCAGGTGGAACAGGCGGTCGAACCGATCCATGATCTTTTCATCATGGGTCACGGCGATGATGCAGGCGTCTTGCTCAGCGGCCAATTTTCGCAACAGGCCCATGACGATGCCCGCGCGTTTGCTGTCCAGCGCGGCGGTGGGTTCATCGGCCAGAATGATGCGCGGGCTGTTGGCCAAGGCGCGGGCAATCGCCACGCGCTGCGCCTCCCCGCCCGAAAGCAGCGCGGGCATGGCGCGGGCGCGGGGGCCAACCTCAAGATAATCCAGCAATTCCATGGCGCGGGCTTGGGCCTGTGCGGTGGTTTTGCCAGCCAGTTGCAAGACCAACGCCACATTGTCGACCGCGTTCAGAAAGGGGATCAGGTTGTGCGCCTGAAAGATGAACCCAATCTTGTCCAGCCGCAGCCGCCGCAGGTCACCCCGCAGCCAGCGGTTGTCATAGACCAATTCGCCGTCAAGGCTGACCTGCCCTTCGGATGGGTCAATGATGCAGCCGATGATGTTCAACAATGTGGTCTTGCCAGACCCGGAAGGCCCCAAACGCGCCACGACCTCTCCGGCATGGACCTGTAAATCCAGATTGCGCAGGGCATCTACGCGCGTCTCCCCGCAGCCATAGTGCTTGGCGACACCTTTTATATCCACGATCACCCGGCGATCCATGGGTCAGCCCCCCAAGGCGGTGGCGGGGTCCACCTTCAGCGCCGCCCGCACCCCAAGCCCCGAGGCCAGAACGCAGACCACAAGGATGATGCCCGTCAAAGCCAGCGCGTTGACCGGCTCCAGCAGTACGCGGCGGGGGAAGGAATCTTTCACCGTCATGATAAGCGCCAGCCCAAGCATCAGACCAACCGCCCCCAAGGCCAAGGATTGCTGCACGATCAGCCCGATGATGGTGCGGTCTGGTGCGCCGATCAGTTTCAAGGTGGCGATCTGTTTCAGTTTTTCCATGGTCATGGTGTAGATGATCAGCGCGATCACCACGGCGGACACGGTCAGAAGGATACCCAAGAACAGGCCGATCTGCTTGCGTGCCTTATCCACCACGGATTTAATCAGGATATCTTCCTGCTCAGCTTGCGTAAGGGCCGACAGGTGTTTCCACTGCCGCACGGTGTTCGCCACGCTTTGCGGATCTACATTCGGGTCCAGCTTGGCAATGACTGCGGCAACTGTTGCGCCGCCCGATCCCACTGCTCCGCGGGCGGCCTGAACGCGGGCGGCCGACGGGTCAAGCTGGGTTTGCAGAACCTGCGCGTCAGCCAGTGTCAGAAACACCGCCGGATCCCCGCCCGAGTTCATCGTGTCGCGCACCAGCCCGACCACCGTGAACCGATCACGCCCCAGCACGATGGTATCGCCGGGGATCAGCCCGGTTTTGGCATCAGCCACCAGTTCGAAATGACTGGCCTGCAACCCGCGCCCTTGCACGATGGTTTGCGGCCCGCCCAAGCGGCCTCGTTCATAACCGATCACATACAGCCGCAACGCTGCGCCTTTGAACGGCGCTTCAACGGTCTGATAGGTAATGCTGCCCGCCCGCGCCACGCCATGTAGCCGCGCAACCGCGTCGCGGGTGTCATTGGGCACTTTGGAGGCTTCGGCGAAGGGGCCTTGGGTGTCGGCCTCGACCACCCAGATATCGGCTTGGGGGGCTTTGACGATGTTCAGGGCATCCGACACCAAGCCGTTGTAAATGCCCATCATCGCCAGAACGACCGTCATCAACAGCCCCAAGCCCAGACAGGTCAGGATGAACCGAAACAGGTTGTGACGCACATCGCGGAACGCAAGGTTCATGGCGCGTCCCCGGAGATGCAGGCCAGTCGGCCTTCGGCCAAGCCCTTGATCGGGCTGGCAACAATCTGCGCGCCTTCGGGCAGACCAGAGACCACTTCAACCCGCGCATCTTCGGTCCGGCTGCCAAACACCAGCGACACCTGCGCCAGCCGCCCATCCTGAACCACCCAGACACGGCCCTGATGGCCGTCGAACCCTTCAATCGCAATTTCCGGCACCAAGAGGCTGTTCGTCAGGGTAGCAACCGTGATCCGGACCTCGGCCTGTTCGCCAAGGAATATCTGTTTCGGGCAATCGACGCAGGTTACCCAGACCCGGCGTTCTTCGTTCACCCGGTCGCTTTCAATGCCGATGCGGATGACGGCGCCGTGAAAGACTGCGTGCGGTAAGGACCGCAGGCGGACTTCGGCCCCCTGACCGACCGCCAACTCACCCGCCCGGCCTTCGTCGATATAGGTCTGCACCCAGACCGTGGTGGGGTCCATCAGGGTGAAAATCACCTCACCCGCACGGATGACGGTGCCTGCCTCGGCATGGCGCTGCACGACCACGGCGTCAAACGGCGCGGTCAGGGTGTGGTGCGCCAGCAGGCTTTGCTCATAGCGCAAGGCGGCGGAGGCATCGGCGGCTTGGGCCGTGATCAGCGCCACATCGCTTTTTGCAACTGTCAGATCGGCGGCAGCGACATCGACATCGCGCTGCGCCTCTTCGGCGGATTTTTCGGCCACGGTGTTGCGCGATGCCAGCTCTTGTTGACGGGTATTGGCTGCGGTCCGCTGCGCCAAAACCGCCTGCGCGCGCAAGACATTGGCCTCGGCTTTCAGGATCGCGGCCTTGGACGCCGCCACCCCCGCCTCGGCCCGCGCAACCCGCGCCTCTTGTTCGCCCGCATGCAACCGCGCCAGCGTTTGGCCTTTGGTCACCGTATCATTGCTGTCAACCAACAGATCGATCAGCGCGGCCCCCACCTCAAAGCCCACCTTAGACACAACGCGCGCCTCCAGGGTGCCAAGGCCGAAAACCCGAACCTCGGTCGTGGCCTGTTGTTCGACGACGGACACGGCGATGGGGCGTTCGATCAGAAAGAACCACCCCCCAACCGCAAGGACAACGCCTGCGATCATCACGATTTTGTTGCGTTTCGACAGCGGCATCATGTGGCTTTCTGTAACGGGTTGATGTGCATGAACAGCGCGATCTGACAGGAGACCAAGCGCGCGCCCTCGACCTCAAGCGAAAAGGCGCGCTGCCCAAGCGACCAGCGGATCGCCAAACCTTGGACCAAAGAAATCAGCAAAGCAACCGCATCTGGCGGCGCAAGGTCAGACCGAAGCACGCCAGATTTTTGGCCGCTGGACAGGGTTTCGATCAATAGGGTCTGAAACCGGGTCATCAAGTCGATGAACCGCGCCCGCAGTGGGGCGTTTGTTGATTTTCACCCAGAACTGAGCCGGTTAGGCGCATAATTTTCACTGAGAACTGAGCCATGTGAACCTATCCCCGAAGCGGTGAGCGGCGGGGGCAACGGAGTGATCCACATGGGACTATTGAACATCATCCGACGGAT
>CAIXBE010000162.1 GCA_903917595.1 uncultured Rhodobacterales bacterium | reverse complement strand
TGCTCGACAATGACGGCAGCGTTCGTGTGGCGCGCGCCATCCAGGTCGCGTTCCCGAAGGCTCCGGTCGACATCATCTGCATCGACCCGATCCGCAACCTCTTCGACGGCGGACCGGACGGCGGCGGCGAAAACGACAACACCGCGATGATGTTCTTCCTGAAGGACCGGGTCGAGGTTCTGCGCGATTTCGTCAATCCCGACTGCGGCGTGATCCTCGCACACCACACCAAGAAGCTCAGCAAGCTGCAGGTGAAGGATGACCCGTTTCTGGCGCTGTCCGGGGCCAGTGCGCTGCGCGGCTTCTACACCTCCGGCCTGATCCTGCATCGCCCCGACGAGGACGCGTCCGAGCGCAAGCTGGAGATCGAACTGCGCAACGGCCCGGCGCTGCCGTCGAAGTTGATCGACAAGGTGCGCGGCCAATGGGTCGAGATCAACCCGATGAACGAACGGCTGGTCCGCGCCGAGGTTGGCGCGAAATACGATGCCGAGCGCATGCGCAAGCAGGAGGTGATCCTGTCCATCCTGCTCGACGAGGCGGCACAAGGGCGGCTCTACACCACCAACCAGTTTGCCGAGGTCTTCGAGAACGCGGCCGGTCTTGGCGGCAAGGACACGATCCGCGACCGGGTCGCGGTGCAGGCCACCAAGGGTGGCATCAAGTTCGTCCGCGACGGCGGCCCTTACGGGCTCGGCCCATCACGGTCGCGCTTCGGCTACCTCTGCGTCGAAGGGATGGTCATGCCCGTGGACGGCGAGGAGGTCGATCCGGAGACCGGTGAGGTCACGTCCCTTCGCGTCGCCGTGCTGCCCACCCACTACAAGTCGCCACAGACCGGCGCGCTTCTGGAGGTCGAGAACCCGCATGTCTGGGTCTATCCGGAGGGTGACCGGCCATGATCTCCCCTGCAGATCGCTTTGCGTGCAACTGCGCACAGGCCAGTTTGAACCAGATTGGCGGGTTTGCCGAAACTGCCTCGCCATCCTCACGCAGGACCACGCAGGGGCCAGTTGTGACCAGTTTCGGCCCGCTTCCGAAACTGCCCCTGCAGGATTGCGCTGGAACCACAGCGGCTACGCTGCAACCAGTTTCGGTCGGAACTGTCGATCCTGACCCCTCCAAACTGGAAATCACTTTCCACATCAATGTGTTGGGTCATGTTTCCAGTTTGGGGGGTGAAACCACCCCCTACGGGGGTGGGGGAGAACGCCGCAGGCGGGTCCTCCCACTCCCACCCCCAGTGGGTTTCGCGCGCGTGGCCTGTCCTCGCCCCAGGATCCCGATCCGACGACAGCGGCCCGACCTGGCCGGGCACTTGCCTGCCGTCGTTGCCCATCCCCAAAGCCAACCCGAAAAGGAGACCATGATGGCTGAACTGACTTCGACCACCCGCATGCGAGAGGCCATCCCCGACATGCCACCGGCTTTCCGCGCTGATCGCACCCTGCTGGCGCTCGATCTCGGCACCACGACAGGATGGGCGCTGCATGGCTGCGATGGCCTGATCACCAGCGGGACCGTTTCCTTCCGCCCCGGCCGCTTCGATGGTGGTGGTATGCGCTACCTGCGCTTCACCAACTGGCTTGGCGAGTTGGACCGTCTGTCCGGTCCCATCTCCACCATCTGGTTCGAAGAGGTCCGCCGCCATGTCGGCACTGACGCTGCCCACGTCTATGGCGGGCTTATGGCCACGTTGAGCGCTTGGGCGGAATTGCGGGGCGTGCCTTACGAAGGCGTCCCGG
>CAIXBE010000161.1 GCA_903917595.1 uncultured Rhodobacterales bacterium | reverse complement strand
TTTTCGACCCTTGGCCTGCCCCCCGGCCCCTGGGACGCCGTCCTGATCGACGAGACCGGGGCCGAGCAAGCCCGCAGCCGGTTCTCCGTCATCGCCGCCAACGGCAAACCGACGCTGACCGTGGCCACCCCCACCGTCAAAGCCGCCGACCCGATCACCGTCACCTGGACCGGCGCGCCGGGCCTGAAATTCGACTGGATCGGCATCTATGCCGCAGGGGACCCCAACCTCTACAACTACCTCGCCTTCGCTTATACCGGAGCCGTTCTGGACGGCAGCATGGATCTGACCCCGGACCTTTACTATCAGGTGCTGGCCCCGGGAGACTATGTCCTGCGGCTGATGTCGGACGACAGCTATGTGGTGCTGGCCGAGGTGGGGTTCAGGGTGGAGGAGTAGGGGTTGGGTCGGTTGGGGGTCTTTGACCTCGCCTTTTGGGCCTGCTGGCTCGATTTGGTGTGGTAGGGCTGCTTTGCGGGACCAAGCTGTCGTCTATTGCTTGAAGTACCAACGACCGGTGCCAGCGCAGCGCCTGTCGGTTTGGGCGAAATGCGGTCACCCAGAGAGCAAGCCAAAAAAGGACACCATTGAAACTCAGGAGTTCGTGTTGGAAACGACTGATATGGCTTTAATCCAAGGATCGTATTTAAGCGTTCGATTTTGCAGTAAACTAACGTGGTGCATTTCGTTTCCGAGCAATTTGGAAATCTTGCACTTCTCTACCTTCACCTCATCAACTGATAGCCATGGGTTGAGGTATATGCGTTTTAGACTGCAAGCCGAGAACTCAAACTTATCAGGAGGCGTTTTCCGCGCAGCTTCCACTCTGAGAACGCGATATTCCTGCTCATCACGGTACTGGCTCCTCTTTAAGAAAGGAAGCAGGCGCGGTTCGAATGTTCCTAGATTTTGCAGCGTTCGGTATTGGACCTTGCCTGCAACAAGCGAAGCATCCTGATCAACGTCACTAAGGAGATCGACTTTATCAAACCAGAGGCAAACCCCTTTCTCGCGTTCACCAAATACATGCCAAAAGTGAAATCTATCAACTGCTTCCGTCAGACACGTTGCTCTAATTTCGAACCCGCCACGGACGGCAGAAAACAGTCGAATGCACTCACTATCGTTCTTGTCATCCCACTCCTGGGGGGGTCCAAGATGGAGATATCGATGTTGTAGGATCCCATCCAAATGCTCAAGCTTTGTATATTTCTTAATCCAACGGCTCTTTGACATGATGGGCTCCAATGCGCACACAGTTGAGAAACATCCAAGCACATGTCCGCAAACCTTCGGAAGAGGGCAAGCGGTAACGTGGAGTCCAATCGGCGTTCCAGTGTCCGCAATGGGCTCAAATCGTCAGTTCCCCGAAACCATCCGCTCACCAAACCCCAACCAACCCAAACCCTAACAAACCCCTAACGCCCACACCCAAACCCTTGATTCCAAACACCTCGAAAACCCGTCCACTGTGGACACCCCAGCGGGAGTCCCTTGCGGCCCCTATCCCTGCCGCCCGCCACAGACCGCGCAATCCTGCCGCCGCTTGACCCCGATCACCCGAGTCTCGGCATACAAGGCATCGTGGATCATCAGCCGCCCCGCCAGCGTCTGCCCCGCCCCGGTGATCCACTTCACCGCCTCCATCGCCATCACCCCGCCGATGATCCCCGGCAAGGGGGCGGCCACCCCGGCAACGGCGCAGGAGGGCACCAGCTCCGCCGCAGGCTTCACCGGGAAAACGCAGGCATAGCAGGGGCCACCCTTGGCCGGATCGAACAGCGACACCTGTCCCTCCCACTGGGTCAACGCACCCGAAATCAGCGGCACCCCCGCCGCCACACAGGTCCGGTTGACCAGATAGCGGGTGTCGAAATCGTCGGTCCCGTCCAGCACCAGATCATAGTCAGCGACCAGGTCCGCCGCGTTCGCCTCTGTCAGGGCGCGATTGTATGGCCGCACCTCGATGAACGGATTCAGCGCCCGCATCGCGATTTCAGCCGAGAAGACCTTGGGCATCCCGATCCGCTGGTCGGTGTGGATCACCTGCCGCTGCAGGTTGGTGTTTTCCACCACATCGGCGTCGATCACCCCGATGATCCCGACCCCGGCCCCCGCCAGATACAACAGCACCGGCGACCCCAGCCCCCCGGCCCCCACGACCAGCACCCGCGTCGCCTTCAGCCGCTTCTGCCCCGGCCCACCGATTTCCCGCAGCAGGATGTGGCGGGCATAGCGATCAAGCTCGGCCTCGCGGAACGCTGGGGTGCCTTGCGGCACCGGATCGGCTAGACCTGCGGCAGCCTTCGCGCGAACCCTTTGCAGGGCCTTCCGATAGGCCAGCACTACCGCCGCCAGAAATCCAAGGGCAAGCCAGCCGCGTGGATCGCCCCCGACAATCGACGGATGCGCCGTCAATTTCTCGGTGGTGCCGCCTTCCGGCACGTCACTCCATCGCGGCCAGGTCATGACGATCAGGATGATCCACCACTGGATCGTAAGCGTCCAATAAAGCCAGCGCGGGACCGCAAGGAACCTTGCAGCCCCCCATATCGCGACAAAGCCCAAAAGCCCGATCACGACCGCCCCACCGCACCAAGCCCCGTGGACCCGAACCCGCCCACGCCGCGCGCCGTCTCATCCAGCGCCCCGACCACCGCGAACCCCGCCTGCACGACCGGAGAGACCACGGCCTGTGCCACCCGGTCGCCATGCCGGATCGTGTACGCCTCGGTCCCCAGATTGATCAGCGACACCCCCAACGGCCCGCGATAATCGCTGTCGATTGTCCCCGGAGTGTTCGGCAAAGTGATCCCATGCTTCGATGCCAGCCCGGACCGTGGCCGCACCTGCATCTCAAAGCCCTCCGGCACCGCGACCCGGATGCCGGTGGGGCAAATCGCCCGGCCCATCGGTGCCAGCACCAGCCCGGCCTCACGCAGTTCGGGCGGAAAGTTCGCGCACAGGTCCGCCCCCGCCGCCCCGGCGGTCTGATAGGCGGGCAGGGGCAAGGTCCGATCCGCCCAATCCTCCCAAACCACGCTTACCAAAGGCTGCATCCGAACCCCATTCATCTGTCCCCAAATATCCCCGCGCGGCGCGCTCCGACGCCTGCCTCAGACCAAAGCCTCGGCAATCCGGGCCGCCAATTGCTGCGCCACGGCCTGCTTGCTCATCCGGGGCCAGACCTCGGCCCCATCCTTGGAAATCAACGTGACGGCATTCTCGGTGCCGCCCATGATCCCGGTGGCGGGTGAGACATCATTCGCCACGATCCAGTCACAGCCCTTGCGCAGCCGTTTGGCGGTCGCATGGGCCACGACATCCGTGGTCTCGGCGGCAAAACCGACCACCAGCCTTGGCCGCTGCGCCCCGGTCGAGATCGTGGCCAGAATGTCCGGGTTCACCCCAAATTCCAGCGCTGGCGGCGTACCCGACCCGTCTTTCTTCAATTTCTGCGCACTGGCGTTCACCACCCGCCAATCCGCCACCGCCGCCGCCATCACGGCCACATCGGCAGGAAGCGCTGCCGAAACCGCAGCTGCCATCTCTTGCGCCGTCTCGACCCGCACCACGGCCACTCCGCCGGGCGCGGCAACCTCGGCAGGACCGGTTACAAAGGTCACCTTTGCCCCCAGATCGCGCAGCGCCGCCGCAATCGCCGCGCCCTGCGCGCCCGAGGACCGGTTGGCGATATAGCGCACCGGGTCAATCGGCTCATGCGTCGGCCCCGAGGTCACCAGCACATGCCGCCCTGCCAAAGGCCCGCCGCCAAGGGCCGCACCAATCGCCGCGACAATCGCTGCAGGTTCGGCCATCCGGCCCGGCCCATACTCGCCGCAGGCCATCTCGCCCTCATCCGGGCCAACAGTCAGCACGCCATCTGCCTGCAACACCGCAAGGTTCCGCCGGGTCGCCGGATGCTGCCACATCCGCACATTCATCGCCGGGGCGACCAGCACCCGCTTGTCGGTCGCCAGCAAGAGGGTCGAGGCCAGATCATCCGCCCGCCCGCCGGCCATCTTGGCCAGCAAGTCCGCCGTTGCCGGGGCCACGACGACAAGGTCCGCTGACCGCGACAGTTCGATATGGCCCATCTCGGCCTCTGACGTGAGGTCGAACAGCGCCTGATGCACCTTTGCCTTGGCCAAAGCGCCCACCGACAGCGGCGTCACAAACTCGGCCCCCGCGCGGGTCAGGACCGGGGTGACCACGCCCCCGGCCTTCTGGATCAGCCGGATCAGTTCCAGCGACTTGTAGGCCGCGATCCCGCCGCCGATAATCAGAAGTATGCGCTTGCCCGCCAGCATGGCCTTGGCCCTCCCTCGGGGTGTGACCAAAGGTGTAGGGGGGCGGGCGGGCAAACTCAACACCTTGGCTGATTTTCGTCACCCCGGCCAAGGTTCACGCCAGAAAGTGATGCACCTCGCGCGACTGGCCTTCCAAACTGCGGCGCATCTTGGCGAAAGCGGCGGCTTCCAGCTGGCGGACTCGCTCTTTCGACAGGCCAAGCTCGGCACCCAGCGATTCCAGGGTCTTGCCCTCTTCGCGCAGCTTGCGTTCGGCGACGATATAGCGCTCGCGCGGGTTCAGCCCGTGCAGCGCATTCGACAGCCAGTTGCGCAGGGTTTCGGCGTCATGCGCGACCTCTACCGCCTCGGCGGCCTGCACGCCGTCATCTTCCAGCGCGTCGATCCACTCGCGCCCGTCATCGTCCGAAGACTGGGTGGCGTTCAGCGAAAAGTCGGACCCCGAAAGCCGCCCCTCCATCATCTCGACATCCGCGACCGGCACCGCCATTTCAGCCGCGACCATCTGGCGCAACTGATGCTGGTCAAGGCGTTCCCCGCGTTCGGCGGCCTCACGCTCCAACTTGGCCTGCAGCCGGCGCAGGTTGAAAAACAGCGACTTCTGCGACGCCGTCGACCCGGTCCGCACCATCGACCAGTTGCGCATCACATAGTCCTGAATGCTGGCCTTGATCCACCAGACCGCATAGGTCGAGAACCGAACGCCACGATCGGGGTCAAACTTGTCGGCAGCTTTCATAAGGCCCAGCGAGGCCTCCTGGATCAGGTCGCCCATCGGCGCGCCGTAGCGGCGGAATTTGGAGGCCATCGAAATCGCCAGCCGCATGTAGGCGGTGATCAGCCGGCGCAGCGCGGCTTCGTCGCGGTGGTCGCGCCAGGCCCGCGCCAACCGTTGTTCGGTTTCGGCATCCAGAAGCTCTGCCTTCATCGCTTGGCGCGACATCTTCTGGTCGCTATACCCGTCAAGTGCCATGATCACCTCCCGAACAGTCGCTGGTCGTGTATTGTCCTAATTACGGAGCCCGCGCGTGACCGGATCACTTCCGCCTCTCACTTTGGTCATCGGCGGTGCCCGGTCCGGCAAATCCTCCTTTGCCGAAGGTCTGATCCGCGCCACCCAGCGCCCACGCCGCTATATCGCCACGGCCCAGGCCTGGGATGACGAGATGCGCGCCCGTATCGCCCAGCACCGGGTCGACCGGGGCGAGGACTGGACCACGGTCGAGGCCGCGCTTGACCTATGCCCGGCATTGGCCGCTGCCGGGGCAGATGAAGCGGTGCTGGTAGACTGCGCCACGCTTTGGCTGACTAACCATCTGCTTGCCGACCATGATCTTGTGGCCGAAGCTGACTGCCTGCTTGCCGCCCTTGCCGCCTGTCCCGCCCCCGTCGTCATCGTCAGCAACGAAACCGGCTGGGGGATCGTGCCGGAAAATGCCCTTGCCCGGCGGTTTCGCGATGAACAGGGCCGCCTGAACCAACGGCTGGCGCAGGCGTCAACTTTGGTGGTGACGGTGATCGCAGGCATGCCCTTGACCCTGAAGGGCCAGCTGCCATGACCCGGTTCTGGCTGGTCCGCCACGGTCCGACCCATGCCAAAACAATGGTCGGCTGGACCGATCTGCCCGCCGATCTGTCCGACACGGCGGCAATCTCGCGCCTTTCCGCCCACTTGCCCGCCGACGCGCCGGTCATCTCCTCCGACCTCTCCCGCGCTATTGCCACCGCCGACGCGCTGGGTCCCCGCCCGCGTCTGCCCCATGATCGGGCCCTGCGTGAGATGCACTTTGGCGCATGGGAGCAGCGCGCCTTTGCCGAGATCGAGGCCGAGGCCCCCGACCACATCCGCGCCTTCTGGGAAACGCCCGGCGATGTCCGCCCCCCCGGTGGCGAAAGCTGGAATGACCTTTCAAGCCGTATTCTCGGTGCCCTGAGCCGCCTGCAAGGGACCGCACCCGACATGATCGTCGTCGCCCATTTCGGCCCGATCCTCGCCGCGCTGCAAAGCGCTGCCGGGATCACAGCCGAAGCCGTCTTTGCCCACCGCATCGACAACCTCTCGGTCACCAGCCTGACCTTCGGCCCGCCCTCGCAGGTCTTTGCGATCAATCACATTCCGTGATCACCCCGCGCACAAATCATCGTTTCCCTTTGCCCCCCGCCTTGGGCCAAATGCCGGAAAAAGGACAACAGACATGACCTATGACCTCGTGATCGGCGACCGCGCCTATTCCAGCTGGAGCCTGCGTGGCTGGCTCTTGTTCGATGCGTTCGGCATTCCGGTGAAAACCCATTCCGCCCGGCTTTATACCGATGAACTGGCAACCACGCTGTTGGACTACTTCCCCGCAAAGACCGCCCCTACCATGCGCACGCCTGAAGGCACGGTCGTCCCGGAAACCATCGCCATCGCCGAGGAACTGGCCAGCCGTCACCCGGACGCGGGCCTTTGGCCCGGCGACCCCCACGCCCGCGCCACCGCCCGGGTGTTGGCCGCCGAAATGCACGCGGGCTTTACCGCCTTGCGCAGCCATTGCCCGATGAACCTGCGCGTCAGCTATACCGACTGCCAGCCCCCGGCCGAGGTTCTGGCTGACCTCAAACGCCTTGAAACCCTGTGGTCCTGGGCCCGCCAGACCACTGGATCGACCACACCCTGGCTGTGCGGTGCCTATTCGGCGGCGGATGCCTTCTTTGCCCCGGTTGCCAGCCGGATCGCGACCTACAACCTGCCCGTCGGGCCGGAGGCGACGCTGTACGTCAACGCCCATCTGGCCCACCCGTCGTTCCGGCGTTGGCGGGCGATGGGCCTGATTGACGGGGCCGATCAGGACTTCTACCGCCGCGACTATCCCCGCCGCGACTGGCCCGGTCCGGTGCGACTGCCTGCAACAGCGGTTGATGGCACCGACACGGTGAACGAGACCTGCCCCTATTCCGGCAAGCCCGTTACCCACTCTCTGGAACTTTACAGCCGTCGCTTCGGCTTTTGCAACGCTCTTTGCCGCGACAAGACCGTGGCCGACCCGGAAGCCTGGCCAAAATTCATTGCCCTTTACCATTCGTAAACCATTCCGCCCTACCCGTTAACCAATGTGAAGACGGGGAGGGTGCAATGGACCGAAAAAGGCAGAAGGCCTGCAAAGCGCAGCACAGCACACCGCGCCCGAAGCGGCTTCCTCTCTGTCCAAATATCCCCGCCGGAGGCAACGCCCTCGCCGGTTGCGCGCCCTTCGCGCGCAGAGGCGAGACAAGAATCTTGCGCGCAGCGCTCAATTTGAAAACCGCCCCAACCCGCGCAGCCGCCGGATGACCGCCCGCGCCTATACCGTCGCCTTCGAAGGCGTCGAAGCCCGCTTGGTCGAGGTGCAGTGCGCTGTCTCCCCCGGCTCGCCCTGCTTTACCATCGTGGGCCTGCCCGACAAGGCCGTGACCGAGGCCAAGGAGCGGGTTCGCGCAGCCCTTCAGGCCCTGTCCATCGCCCTTCCCGCCAAGCGCATTACCGTCAACCTTTCGCCCGCCGACTTGCCGAAGGAAGGCTCGCATTTCGACCTGCCCATCGCGGTGGCCCTGCTTGCCGCGCTGGAAATCATCCCGCGTGAGGATGTCGAGGCCACCGTGGCCTTAGGTGAACTTTCCCTTGACGGCCGCCTGATCGCTGTCGCCGGTGCCCTGCCTGCCGCCATGGCGGCCGCCGTCGGGGACCGCGCGCTTTTGTGTCCCAAGGCCTGCGGGGCCGAGGCGGCCTGGGTCGGGGCCACTCAGGTCCTTGCCGCCGCGTCGCTGGAGGAGGTTCTGCACCATTACACCGGCCGCGCTCCCCTGATCCCGGCCGAGGCGGGCGAGGTGACCCGCACCCGGTCCCCCCGCGATTTCCGCGAGGTCAAGGGTCAGGAACGTGCCAAGCGGGCGCTGGAAATTGCCGCAGCCGGGCGGCATCACCTATTCATGGTCGGGACACCCGGCAGCGGCAAGTCGATGCTGGCCGCGCGCCTTCCCGGCATCCTGCCGCCCCTGTCGGCGCCCGAGGCGCTGGAAACTTCAATGATCCATTCGCTGGCGGGGCTTCTGACCGAAGGCGGCATTTCGCGCGACCGACCGTTCCGCGAGCCGCACCACACCGCCTCCATGGCCGCCATTGTCGGCGGGGGCCGGGGGGCAAAACCGGGAGAGATCAGCATCGCCCACAACGGCGTCCTGTTTCTGGACGAGTTCCCTGAATTTCCGCGCACGGTCCTTGATACCCTGCGCACCCCGATCGAGACCGGCTCGGTCATGGTCGCCCGGGCGAACGCCCATATCCGCTATCCCTGCCGGTTCCTGCTGATCGCCGCCGCCAACCCGTGCAAATGCGGCTATCTGTCCGATCCGTCCCGCGCCTGCGGTCGCGCGCCGGTCTGTGGCGAGGACTATCTGGGCCGCATTTCCGGCCCGCTGATGGACCGCTTCGATCTGCGCGTCGAGGTGCCGCCCGTGGCCTTTGCTGACCTTGACCTGCCCGCCTCGGGCGACACATCGGCCACCATCGCCGCAAGGGTCGCCGCCGCGCGCGATATCCAGACCACCCGGTTCGCGGATCACCCCGGCCTGCGGGTCAATGCCGATCTCGAGGGCCAGGCGCTGGAAGAAGCCGCCGCCCCCGATCCTGAGGGCCGCGCCCTGATCGCCCGGATTGCCGAGCGGATGAAGCTGTCGGCGCGCGGCTATCACCGTGTCCTGCGGGTGGCCCGGACCATCGCCGACCTTGCCGGTGCGCCAGATGTCCGCACGCCCCATATCGCCGAAGCGATCAGTTTCCGGCTGTCCTCGGCTATTGGCGGACTTTAAGACGGGGGCCGTCCGCCTGGCATCCAATCGCCGGGAAAACGTATACGTTTTCTGATCCGGCTCATACCCTTGGACGGCGCTGTCGCGATCAAGACTTGAAGTGGCGTGACGGTTCAAAGGTTGCGCGCCTCCGGCGGGAGTATTCCGCCAAGAGGAATGCGCATCGGCTTTGTCGCTATTCACCACGCGGGAAGCGCTTGTTTTCTTCAAGCACGTTCAGGTCCATATGGTTGCGCATGTAGCGTTCGGAGGCGGCGCGCAGCGGCTGGTGGTCCCAGGGGAAATAGGCCCCGTTGCGCAGCGCCTCATAGACCACCCAACGCCGGGCCTGGCTTTCGCGCACCGCCGCGTCATAGGCGGGAATGTCCCAGCGCGCATCGGCAAGGGCGCGGAAATGCGCCATCACTTCGGCCACCCGGGGATCCTTGGCCAGATTGGTGCGCTCGCCCGGGTCGTTGGCCATGTCGAACAGCATTTCGGGGTCCGCGGGGCAGCGGATGTATTTCCACGCGCCGTCCCGCAGGGCGACCATCGGGGTGATCGTGCCCTCGGCGGCGTATTCCATGGCGACAGGGCCGCGTGCCGCGCCGTTTGCGACCGGGATCAGGTTGACGCCTTCGGTCCAAGGGGCGACCTCATCCATCGAAATCCCCGCCAGCGCCGCCAGCGTTGGTGCAAGGTCGATCGACGAGACCGGGGTATCGACGCGGCCCGCGGGCATTTCGGGGGCGGAGATGATCAGGGGCACCCGGGAGGCGCCTTCAAAGAAGCTCATCTTGAACCACAGTCCATGTTCGCCCAGCATTTCGCCGTGGTCGGAGAGAAAGAGGACATGCGCCTCTTGCCGCGTCGCCTTCAGCACCGCGAGGATCTCGCCGATCTTGTCGTCGATATAGCTGATGTTGGCGAAATAGGCCTGTTTGGCGCGGCGGATGTGGTCGGGTGTGATCGTCATTCCGCGCCAGTCGCAGGCATCCATCAGGCGCTTGGAATGGGGGTCCATGGCGTCATAGGCCAAGCCCTCGGGCGGTTCGCATTCGGGGGCCCCTTCGTAAAGGTCCCAGTATTTGCGGCGGGCGACAAAGGGGTCGTGCGGGTGGGTGAAGCTGACCGTCAGGCACCAGGGCCGGGCATCGCCGCCGCGTGACAGGTCGTAAAGCTTCTGGATTGCCTGATGCGCCACGTCGTCGTCATATTCATACTGGTTGGTAATCTCGGCCACCCCCGCCCCGGTGACCGAGCCAAGGTTGTGATACCACCAGTCGATCCTCTCCCCCGGCTTCCTGTAATCCGGGGTCCAGCCGAAATCGGCGGGGTAGATGTCGGTCGTCAGGCGCTCTTCGAACCCGTGCATCTGGTCTGGGCCGACGAAATGCATCTTGCCCGAAAGCGCGGTGTAATAACCCGCGCGGCGCAGGTGGTGGGCATAGGTCGGGATGTCGGACGCAAACTCGGCCGCATTGTCATAGACCCGGGTCCGGCTGGGAAGCTGGCCGGACATGAAGCTGGCCCGGGCCGGCGCGCACAGCGGCGAGGCGGTGTAGCAGTTGGCAAAGCGGGTCGACCGGGCCGCCAGGCGCCGAAGGTTCGGCGCGTGCAGGAAATCGGCGGGGCCATCGGGGAAAAGTGTCCCGTTCAGCTGATCGACCATCAGGATCAGGAGGTTTGGTTTCGCAGCCATCCAAGCACCTTTCGCTATCACCTGGCCACATTCGGACGGCGCGGCGCCATGGTCTGGCCCGCCACCGACCTTGCCGGGCCGCGCCCGTCATCCCTTAGCTGGAATAGGCGGGGTCCTCGGCATCAAGGATCGCCTTCAACTCGCGCAGATGCGCGTTGCCAAAGCCGGGATAGGACTCCCACTCTTGCGCGGTCTTCTCGGCAATCGCCTCGGGCAGGACGCGCAGCGGGCGGCCAGTCTGAAGCGCACGGATATAGGTCTCGGCAGCGCGCTCGAAATAGTACAGCCGGTTGAAGGTTTCGGCCACAGTGGCCCCGATCACCAGAACGCCATGGTTGCCCATGACCATCGTGGTGATCTTCGGATCTGCCAGCATTTCCGCACACCGCGCGGCCTCGTCGCCCAAGGCCATGCCGCCGTAGTGGTCGTCGACCACGACCCGGTTGTGGAACATGGCAGAGTTCTGGTCGATCGCAGGCAGGCGGCTGTCGGCAAGGCTGGCCAGCACGGTGGCGTGGATCGAATGGACATGCATCACGCAGCGCGCATGCGGGCAGGCGCGGTGAACGGACCCATGCAGGCCCCAGGCGGTCGGGTCCGGTGCATCCGGGCGGTCCATGGTCGATGGGTCATTCGCGTCGATCTCGATCAGCGATGAGGCGGTGATCCGGCTGAAATGCCGCCCGTTCGGATTGATCAGGAACCGCGAGCCTTCGGGGTTCACCGCAAGGCTGAAATGGTTGGCGATGGATTCGTGCATGTTCAGCCGCGCCGTCCAGCGGAAGGCCGCAGCCATGTCGACGCGTTCGGCCCAGTGGGTCAGATTCGGGGGGGTAAGGTTGGCAGTCGGGGCGTTCATGGTGTTCCTCCAAAGGGCCAGCGGTTTTCGGCGAAGGCAGTGATGGCTGTGACGATGCGGTCAAAGCTGATCGCGGCCCGGGGCACCGAGCCACGGGCGCGCAGATAGCCGTGGACAAGGCCCGGTTCGGTCACCGCATGGGCGCGGCCCCCGGCGGCGGTGATCTTCGCGGCATAGGCGTGCGCGTCGTCAGCCAGGGGGTCGCATTCGGCAGCGATGGCAAGCGTCATGGGAAGACCTTCGAAGTCCCGGTCCTGAAGCGGGCTGACAGTTGCGTCGCCCTCGGGTGGGGGGGCACCGTGGCGGATGTCCTTGTAGAACAGGACGTCGTCTCGGGTCAGCATCGGGGCATGGGCATGGAGCAGATAGCTCCCCCGGTCCATGTCGCCGCCAAGGCCGGGATAGATCAGCACCTGACCCAGGATCGGCACGCCCGCCCCCCGCAGGGCATGGGATGCCGCCGCAGCAAGGTTGGCCCCGGCACTGTCCCCGACCAGGACCAACGGTCCCTTGGCCCCCAGCGCGCGGATCACGGCGCAGGCGTCGTCGAAGGCGGCGGGGTGCAGATGTTCGGGCGAAAGCCGGTAGTCGACCGCCACGACCGTTAGCCCGGTTCGCGCCCGGATGTCAGCGCAGACGCTGTCATGGCTGTGCAGGCCCCCCACCACATAGCCGCCGCCGTGCAGGTAAATGACCGTGGGCGTCGTGCCCGGATAGACCCGGCAGGGCACCCC
>CAIXBE010000160.1 GCA_903917595.1 uncultured Rhodobacterales bacterium | reverse complement strand
TCCTTTAGCAGGACCATGCGCACGTTGGGCAAGCCGTCGCTGTCGACAGTGGCAAGGGCAATGGCGTTGGGATCGTTCGGCTCGGCCGCTTCGGCCTCGGTCAGCCAGGTCTGCGCCAGCGCAAAGGGGTCGCTGCCCGCGAAAATGCCGTTTCGGTCCATCTGGTAACTCCTATGCCGCGCGCGGTGCCGCCTTGAACGCCGGCCCCGCTTCGCCTAAACGTTATTGCAATGAAAAGGTGGACCAGGGGCCAGGAATGTCAACCGGACTGATGCAGGGCAAACGCGGGCTGATCATGGGCCTTGCGAACGACAAATCCATCGCATGGGGCATTGCCCAGGCCGTAGCCGCGCAGGGCGCGGAACTGGCGTTCTCCTACCAGGGCGAGGCGCTGAAAAAGCGGGTGGAGCCTTTGGCCACCAGCCTGGGCGAGCCGCGCCTTTTCGAATGCGACGTGTCCAGCGAAGACAGCATGGATGCGCTGTTCGCCTGGTTGAAGGAAACCTGGGGTGAACTGGACTTTGTCGTCCACGCCATCGGCTTTTCTGACAAGAACGAACTTCGCGGCCGGTATGTCGATACCAGCCGGGCGAACCTGCTGATGTCGATGGACATCTCGGTCTATTCCTTTACCGCAGTCTGCAAGCGGGCCGCCGCGATGATGCCTGCGGGCGGCAGCCTTCTGACGCTGACTTATTACGGCGCGGAAAAGGTCATGCCGCATTACAACGTGATGGGCCTGTGCAAGGCCGCACTTGAGGCATCGGTGAAGTACATCGCCGAAGATCTGGGCCGTGATGGCATCCGCGTGAATGCGATTTCGGCTGGCCCGATCAAGACCCTGGCCGCCAGCGGTATCGGCGATTTCCGGTATATCATGAAGTGGAACGAACTGAATTCGCCCCTGCGCCGCAACGTGACGCAGGAAGAGGTCGGCAAGGCCGCGCTTTACCTGCTGTCCGACCTTGGGTCAGGCACCACGGGCGAGAACCTGCATGTCGATGCGGGCTATCATGTGGTTGGCATGAAGGCGATCGACGCGCCGGACATCGACCTCGTGACCAGCAAGAAAGAGGGCGGTCAGTGACGCTTGCGGCCTTCAAATGACGCTGACGGCTTTCCTTGCCGTGGCCTTCCTGCACCTGATGGCCGCCGTCAGCCCCGGCCCCGCCGTGCTGATGTCGGCGCGGACCGGGGTGACCGAGGGAATGCGCACCGGGTTTTTCCTTGCGCTGGGCATTGGCATCGGCGGCGTGATCTGGGCGATGGCGGCGCTGTTTGGTCTGAATCTGGTGTTTCAGGCGGCTCCGGCGCTGCTGTGGGCGCTCAAGATCATCGGTGGGCTTTACCTGATTCACATGGCTTGGGGCATGTGGAAGAACGCCGACCAGCCGCTGGACATGGGCGGCGAGGACCGCCTGCCACGCAGCGCCGGGTCCGCATTCCGGTTGGGGCTGATCACGCAACTGGCCAACCCCAAGCCCGCCGTGCTGTTCTCGGCGATTTTCGTCGGCACCGTTCCGCCCGGCACCTCGGTCTGGGTTTATGCCGCACTTCTGGTCATGGTCTTCCTGAACGAGACGATCTGGAACACCGTCGTCGCCCGCATCTTTTCTTATCGTCGCTCGAAGGCCGCCTATATCAGCCTGAAAACCATTATCGACCGCAGTTTCGGCGGCTTGCTCGCCCTGCTTGGGGTCAAGATCATCGCCACCTGAGGGGGAGCCACCCGATGCCTGCCGAACGCTTGCCGCATGAAAAAGGGTTTCACGTCAGCTGGGACCAGATCCACCGCGATGCCCGCGCGCTGGCATGGCGGCTGGACGGCAAAGGCCCGGGTGAGGGTGGCGCATGGAAAGCCGTGGTCGGGATCACGCGGGGTGGCCTTGTCCCGGCGATGATCGTCAGCCGCGAGCTGGACATCCGGGTGGTCGACAGCATCTCGGTCAGATCCTACCACTCGGGCGGGGGTGCGGCCGACCAGCGCCGCGAGGCGGAGGTGATCAAGTCCCCGAACGAGGCCCTGATGGGTGACGGTGCGGGGATCCTGATCGTCGATGATCTGGTGGATTCAGGCAAGACTCTGGAACTGATCCGGGGCCTGTATCCAAGGGCGCATTTCGCCTGCGTCTACGCCAAACCCGAGGGCGAGCGTCAGGCCGACACCTATATCACCAGCGTCAGCCAGGACACCTGGATATTCTTTCCCTGGGACATGGCGCTGCAATACGTTCAGCCGATGCGCGGCACCGACTGAACGTCTGCTGCGTCAGGCCCGGCGCTTACGGCGTCAGGTTCCAGGTATAGGGGCCCCACTGGTTGGTGGTCAGAACCACGAACGGGACCGCGTTCTGGCTGCGGCTGCAGGACCGCTTGGACCAGAACTCGTAAGGCCCGGGGTATTCGACACACAGCGAATGATTGCCGCCCCAATAGGTCCCTGAATCGCCATACTTTTCAGCATAGCCATAGAACGTGCCGTTCTCGGTCGAGGCAAGATAGGAACACTCCCCGCGACGAATTGTATACCAACCCTTGTTCAGCCAGTCATTCTGTCCGGCCCCGACCGGCTGGAACGAGATCGCCACAAGGACGTCAACGCGGGTCTTGTTACAGACCGAGATGTCCACGGTGTCCTGCGCTGCGGCTTCGCCTGCCACAAGGCACCCGGCAAGGGCGGCCGCAGCGGCCTTCGTTTTCAACATATTCATTCCACACCTTTGCTGTTCGGGCGCCGTTTCGGCGCTGTTCGGGCAAACCCCACCGGCAGGATATGTGCCAACACAAAGCCGCGTCAACGTGCTTGCGCACCACTTGCTTATTCGTAAAGGTCTGGTCCAGCCGATCCGGACGGAGTGACCGATGACCCACCCCCTGAACCCCTCCTTTGCCCTGACGGACCCGCCCCCGGTGATGGAGGCGCGGCGCTGGCTGGAGGGAGTGACCCACCCCGCAGACCGCCCGCTGATCAACGTCAGTCAGGCCGCCCCGGTCGACATCCCGACGTTGGGCCTGCGGCAGGCGCTGGCCGATGCGGCCCTGAACAATCCCGAGGCGCATCTTTACGGGCCGGTGCTGGGCTTGCCGGCCCTGCGCGCTGAAATCGCCAGCCAGTTTTCCGCTGCCTATGGCGGCAAGATCGACCCGACTGAGGTCGCGATCACCCAAGGCTGCAATCAGGCCTTCTGCGCGGTTCTGGCCACGCTTGCCGGGGCAGGGGACGAGGTGATCCTGCCGACGCCGTGGTATTTCAATCACAAGATGTGGCTGGACATGACCGGAGTTGTCGCCGTGCCACTGGACACTGGCGCGACGCTGATCCCACAAGCACAGGACGCGGCGGCGCTGATCACGCCGCGCACCCGCGCCATCGTGCTGGTGACCCCCAACAACCCCGGCGGAGTGGAGTACCCGGCCGAGACGCTGGACCAATTCCGCGACCTTGCCCGCGCCCATGGCCTGACCCTGATTGTGGACGAGACCTACCGCGATTTCGACAGCCGCCATTCGTTTGAAATGGGCGGCCGTCCGCATGATCTGTTCACCGATCCCGGTTGGGCGGATACCGTGGTACAGCTTTACAGCTTTTCAAAGGCTTACCGGCTGACCGGCCACCGGGTCGGGTCCATCACCGCCTCACACGCGCGGTTGTTTCAGGTCGAGAAATTCTTGGATACCGTGGCGATCTGTCCCAACCAGCTTGGCCAGATTGCCGCCCTGTGGGGGATGCAGAACCTGCGTCAGTGGCTGGCGGGCGAACGCGACGAAATCCTGTCGCGCCGCCGCGCCATGGTTGACGGCTTTGGCGCGCTGAAAGGCTGGAAGCTTCTGGGCTGCGGTGCCTATTTTGCCTATGTCGAACACCCGTTCGACATGGCGTCGGACGCTTTGTGCAAGCGGCTGGTGACGGACACGTCGCTGTTGATGCTGCCGGGCACCATGTTCCAGCCCGCAGGGTCAGAGGCGGGCAAGCGGCAGATCCGCATCGCCTTTGCCAATGTCGACGTTGCAGGCATCGTCGAGGTGTTTCGCAGGCTGGCTGCGTTCCACCCCTAGGACAATCGAAGGCGCGTTCGTGGCCTTGCCACTTGCACCCCTTGCCACTATTCCCTGATCCCAAGCAATCCACAGGGCGCACCCATGACCAAGACCGCTGAAGAAGAGACAAGACGGCCAAAGCGCAAGGTGACGGAAGTGGCCGTCTGGCTGTTGATGGCGATGCTGATCCTTGGCCTTGGCGGCTTTGGGGTCACCAGCTTTTCCGGTGGGGTGACCGAGGTTGGCCGGGTTGGCAGCGCGGTGATCAGTGCTGACGCCTATGCCCGCACTTTCCAGAATCAGGTCCGCACCGTGTCCGAGCAGTTCGGCCAGCAGCTTTCGACCCAGGACGCGCTAGCCTTCGGCCTTGACCGTCAGGTGTTGCAGGACCTTGCCGCCAGCGCCGCGATGGACAACGAGGCGACGAGTGTCGGCCTGTCGGTTGGCGATGCGGTGGTCGCGACCAAGCTGATCTCGATGGACGCGTTCAAGGGCGTTTCGGGCAGTTTTGACCGCGAAGTCTATACGTTCCAGCTTGACCGGCTGAACCAAAGCTCCGCCGAGTTTGAAAACGGCCTGCGCGGCGATGTGACCCGCGACCTTCTGCGCGGCATGATTGCCAGTGGCATCACCGCCCCCGACATGATGACAGGCAAGCTGTATGACTGGATCGGCGAGCGTCGCGGTGTGTCGCTATTGCGGCTTACCGAGGCGGACCTGATCCAGCCGCTGCCAGCGCCCACTGACGACGAGTTGAATGCCTATCACACGGCAAATATCGCGCTTTTCACCAAACCCGAGGCCAAGCGCATCACCTATGTGTCGCTGCTACCGGACGCGATTGCCAAGGATCAGCCGGTGGATGAGACGCTGCTGCGCGAGGTATACGACGACCGGATCGACGAATTCGTCTCGCCCGAGCGGCGGGTGGTGGAACGGCTGGTCTACCCCGATCAGGCCGCCGCCGATGCCGCCCGGTCCAAACTGGACGGCGGGGCTGCGTTCGAAGAACTGGTAGCCGACCGCGGGCTGACGCTGGATGCCATCGACCTTGGCGATGTCGCAAAGGACGATCTTGGCGCAGCCGGGGATGCGGTCTTTGCCTTGGCCGAAGGCGGCGTTGCCGGTCCGGTCGCGACCGACCTTGGCCCGGCGCTGTTCCGCGTCCCGGTGATCATCGCTGCCGAAGAAACCACCTTTGACGCCGCGCGTGATGCTCTCGCGCTGGAACTGCAGTTCGAAGCGGCGCAGAAGGTCATCGCCGACAGCGTCGAGACGGTGGATGACCTTCTGGCCAGTGGTGCCTCGCTGGAGGATCTGGTCACCGACGCCGGGCTGACACTGGCGACGCTGGATTTCGTGCCGGGCGTTCAGGGCGATGCCGCCGTCGAAGGCTACGCTGCCTTCCTCGATGCAGCGACTGCTGTGGCCGAGGGCGATTTCTCCGAGGCCATCGTGCTGGAAGATGGCGGCGTCGTCGCCCTGCGTCTGGACGAAATCGTGCCCGCCGCCCCGATCCCGTTTGACGAGGCGCGCGATGCGGTTACGGAAGCCTGGCGCAAGGATGCCCTGCAAAAGGCACTGGTCGCCCGCGCGGCCGAAATCAAGACTGCCGTCGAAGGCGGGGCCGCCTTTGGCAGCTTCGGCATCATCGACGCAGCCCCGAAACTGGCGCGCAACGGTGTCATCGAAGGCACGCCCGACGGGCTGGTCGCCGATGTCTTCGCCATGGACGAGGCCGGGGTCAAGGTGATCGAAGCCGCTGGTTTCGTCGGTGTGCTGCGGGTCGACAGCATTCAGGCCGCCACCACCACCGGTGAAGAAGCCGAGGCCGAACGCGCCTATCTTGCTTCGGAACTGGCGCGCGCGATCTCGACGGATGTCTTTGCGGCTTATACCGCCGCGCTGACTCTGGAAGCCGGGATAACCATCGACCAGTCGGCGATCAACGCCATCCACGCGAGCTTGCCCTGATGCAACTGTCCCCGGGCTTTGCCGAGTTTGAAGCAGGCTGGAACGCCGGGCAGAACCAGATCGTGTTCGCGCGGCTGGCGGCGGATCTGGACACGCCGGTCAGCCTGATGCTTAAGCTGGGCGATGCCCGCGCGGACACCTTCATGCTGGAATCGGTGACCGGCGGCGAGGTGCGCGGGCGTTACTCCATCGTGGGCATGAAGCCGGATCTGATCTGGCAATGCCGGGGCACGCAGGCCGCAATCAACCGCGAGGCGCGGTTTGACGCGCAGGCCTTTACGGCTATGGACGGTGCCCCCTTGGACACCCTGCGCGCACTCATCGCCGAATGTCGCATCGAAATGCCCGAAGGCCTGCCTGCGGTGTCAGCCGGGCTTTTTGGCTATCTTGGCTATGACATGATCCGTCTGGTCGAACACTTGCCGGACGTGAATCCCGATCCGATTGGCGTGCCGGATGCGGTGCTGTTGCGGCCTTCGGTTATTGCGGTGCTGGACGGGGTCAAGGGCGATGTGACCGTCGTGTCGCCCGCCTGGACCGGGTCGGGCCTCACGGCGCGGGCGGCCTATGCACAGGCGGCGGAACGGGTGATGGACGCGCTGCGCGATCTGGACCGCAGTCCGTCCGCCGCGCGCGATCTGGGCGAGGTGGCCCCGGTCGGCCCGCCCCGGTCGAACTTCACCCACGAGGGCTACAAGGCGGCGGTCGAGAAGGCCAAGGACTACATCCGCGCCGGGGACATCTTTCAGGTGGTCCCCAGCCAGCGCTGGTCGCACCGGTTTGAACTGCCGCCCTTCGCGCTGTATCGCAGCCTGCGCCGCACCAATCCGTCGCCGTTCATGTTCTTCTTCAACTTCGGCAGCTTTCAGGTCGTCGGCGCCAGCCCGGAAATCCTTGTCCGTCTGCGCGACGGCGAAGTCACTGTGCGCCCTATCGCGGGCACTCGCAAACGCGGGGCCACACCGGATGAGGACCGCGCGTTGGAGGCTGACCTCTTGGCCGATGCCAAGGAACGGGCCGAACACCTGATGCTTCTGGACCTTGGCCGCAACGACGTGGGGCGGGTGGCAAAGGTGGGGACGGTGCGCCCGACCGAAACCTTCATCATCGAACGCTACAGCCACGTCATGCACATCGTGTCGAACGTGGTGGGCGAGATTGCCGACGGCGAAGACGCCCTGTCGGCCCTGCTGGCGGGACTGCCTGCGGGCACCGTGTCAGGGGCCCCCAAGGTCCGCGCGATGCAGATCATCGACGAGTTGGAGCCGGAAAAGCGCGGCATCTATGGTGGCGGCGTCGGCTATTTCGCCGCCAATGGCGAGATGGACTTCTGCATCGCCCTGCGCACGGCGGTCCTGAAGGACGAGACCTTGTATGTGCAGGCAGGCGGGGGTGTGGTCTATGACAGCGACCCCGAGGCTGAGTATCAAGAAACCGTAAACAAATCCAACGCCTTGCGCCGAGCAGCGGAGGATGCTGGCCGCTTTGCCGGACGTCGGAACAGCTAAGAATAGTTCGACTTGAATCAGCACGATCCAATCGCTCTAAAATTTTTCGGCGAAAAATTTTAGAGGCCCCACTGCTTCGGCGCAAAAGTCCATTCGGGACGGACTCCCGCACCGGACAGGCGCAGGATTTTCCGCAGCCGCCTTAGCTGAAAAAGACCGGGATCAGTCGACCTGCATGGCCGCCGTCAGCGGACCCAGCGCAATCGTCGCAGCACGACCTTCGACTGACCATTCCAGCAACGCCGCCACCGTTTCCGCCGTGGCGGTCCCGGCCACAACGGCGCGACCGTCCTGTCCGGCCTTGAACACGGCGCGGTCCAGAATGCGGCGGATCGCCAGGGTATCGGTGCCGGACGAAGCGAGATCGCGGAAGATCACCGCAGCCGCGACATCTTCGCGCCGGGCGACCTGATCGGCGGCGTTAAGCCCTTGATCCCAAGTCAAAAGCCCGCGCCCCTGTGCGGCCACGACCGGAACAACGATGCTGGCCAGAGGGCGCTGGTTCTGGAACATCGGCGTTGCCAGATCCATCACCGCGACGGCTTCGGGCAAGTTTTGCGCCATAGACTGAAAAGCGACCTCGACATCCGAAGCTTGCGAACCATAGGCGATGCCTGTGGCAAGAATTACAACTTCGCGGCCCGCTGCCCGGTAAATTGCTGCCCTCTCGGGAGTGGCAGGATCCAGCGGGTCAAGGGCAAAGCTGACCGGAAAGGGCAGGGCGGCCAGTGCCGCCCGGTCCAGATCCGCAGCACCGCTGTCGATCAGAACCACGGCAAGAACCGGTTTTGCTTCCGGGTTTTCGAATGGGGACGCATAGGCCAGAATTGGCTGCGCATCGGTGGATGCTTCGGGTGCATCGGCAGCCTCGCCTGTGACTTCGACGTCCTCATCTGTGCCCTCGGTTTGATCTTCGATCTTGGGCAAACGGCCAACGACGACGCCTTCGGGGGCCGCGTCAAGACCAGGCGTCGGTTCCAGTGTCGAGCCGGGTTCAGGGGTAACATCGGCTTCGGATTCTACGGAAGGCGTTGTCGGTTCGTCGGCACCGGGAAGCGGCTTTGACCGGGATCCGGGCATATAGGCTGGGTCCGCTTCAGGCGCCACCTCGGCAATCTCGGGTTCCACGGCGGGTAGCGGTTCAGGTTCGGGGTCTGCTGCAGGCGCCGGATCAGCCTCGGGGGCTGTGACTGCGGCGGGCTCGGGCTCGATGACGGGCTCGGGTGCAAGTTCGGGCGCTAGTTCGGGCGCTAGTTCGGGCGCAGGTTCAGCCGCGACTTCGGCGGCTGGTGCTTCGACTACAGGGTCGGCAATGATTTCGGGAACTATTGTCGCCTCGGGCGCTTCTGACGCTTCGGGGGCAGGTTCCGTGGACGCGGCTTCGGCCAAAGCTTCTGCCTCCGGGGCAGGGATTTTGGCCACAACCAATTCCGACTCCGGCTCGACTACCGGTTCGGGTTCGGTCACCGGATCTTGAACAACTTCGGTGCTGGCATCTTCGGCCGGAATTGCCGCGGTAGGCGCCTCAAGCTTGGCGACATCGGTCACTTCGGTCGCGCGCATCGGGAACAGGGCCGCGCTGGCAACCAGCCCGCCCGTCACCAGGATACCACCCGAGACCATTCCCAATATGAATCTGCCGATCAATGCCGCCTCCGGTTTTGCGCCACTTTTGTTCTGCCTCGACCCTCTTTACGTCCCCGTTGGTCACGGGGCCGAACCGGACGTGCGGATTGTGGGCGCCTCTCGTCTATTGCACACCACTATAGCGTGAGGAATGGATGGCTCCATCCCCTTTTATCGTAAGGGTCAACAGTTTGCCGCCACGTGGCAGGATTGCAACGCAATCGGCTTCAACTGAGCAAATGCAAGTGAGATGTCGTGCAGACCTCAACCATTTCTTGCATGCGACCAGTTTTTGTCCGTTTGATCGGTCTTTAACCTTGGTCGTTCTTTCCGTTTGTCAAAGGCCCTTGATCGGTCGGCAGACAGAGGGCATTTGGCCGAGTGGTTGCAATCAGCGTTCCATCGCAAACCAGGGCTTGGTCCCAAGCATGTTTTGGTCCTAGATACGCCGCATTATCCGACAAGGGTCTGCGTTCTGGTGGCCCTTGGACAGGACAGCGGCAAGGTATCAAAATGAAGCTTATCATCCAGATTCCGGCTTTGAACGAGGAAGAGACGATCGAAGCCACGATCCTTGGCTTGCCGCGCAGGATCCCCGGCATATCGCTGGTCGAGGTGCTGTTGATTGACGACGGTTCGACAGATGCAACGGTGGAACGGGCGATCCAGGCTGGCGCGGATCACGTTCTAAGCCTTGGCACCAACCGTGGTCTGGCGAGAGCCTTCATGGCTGGCCTGGAAGAGGCTTTGCGCCTGGGCGCAGATATCGTCGTCAATACCGACGCTGACAACCAGTATTGCGGCGAGGATGTCGCAGCGCTTGTCGCGCCGATCCTTGCTAGGAAAGCGCAGATCGTGGTCGGCTCGCGACCGATCAGCGAGATCGAAAGCTTTTCGCTGCTCAAGCGCAATCTGCAATACATCGGCAGTTGGGTGGTAAGGAAAGCCAGTGGCACCGATATTCCCGATGCCCCGAGCGGGTTTCGTGCCTATAGCCGCGAAGCGGCGGCGCAGCTTTATGTCACCAACACTTATTCCTACACGCTTGAAACCATCATTCAGGCCGGACGCAAGCGGTTGCGGATGGTCTCGGTGCCGGTGCGGGTGAACCGGGTAGAGCGGCCTTCGCGACTGTTTCGCACCATGGGGCACTATGTCCGGCGTTCGATGACGACAATCATCCGCGTTTCGATTCTGTATGCGCCGCTGCGGTTCTTTTTCACGCTTTCGCTGCTGGCCGGTTTGCCCGGTCTTGTCGGGATCGGGCGGTTCCTGTGGCTTTATGCCCATGGTGGCGGGACGGGAAACGTCCAGTCACTGGTTCTGTCAGGAGCATTGGTCGGACTTTCCGCCCTTTTCGCGGTGGCGGGCGTCATAGCGGACCTGATACTGGCCAATCGCTTCTTGATGGAAGACATCCGTGCGCGTGACATGCTGCGCGATCTGCCCTATGAAGGCAGCGCGATGCAACCTGCGAAGCGAGTGCTGCATGTTGTCAGACCCGGTGCCTGAAATTGCGGATCGCAGCCTGACCTATCGCAGCCTGACCTCAGGTCGTTTCGGGTTCTGGATTTGCACCCTAGTTGCGGTCCAGACGATCGCGATGGGCATCACGGTTGTCATCCATAACGTGAATTGGGACGAATTCAATTTCCTCCAACTCGTGCACGAATTCCTGCGAGGCGATCCGGTGCGGGCCTTGCAGACCTTTCATGTGCGGCTGTTTGGCTGGCTGACGTGGTTTCCCGATGCGGGGCTGACCCAGATCATCGTCGGTCGCGGTGTAATGCTGACGCTGGTGATCGGGACCGCAGTCCTGACCGGCTTTCTGACGCGACATCTGGTTCTTGTGGGGATCGCGGGCGACAGGCACATCTCGGACGCGGGAATAGCGGGCCTGCTAGCTGCGGCGGCTTTCCTCACTTCGGGATATGTGACGATCCACGCCGCGAGCTTTCGCGCCGATCCCCTGCTTGCCTTTCTGTTAATGGTGGCGATCACGATCCTTTTCACCCGGAGCGGGCTTGTCTGGTTCGGCCTTGCTGCATTTGCCACCGCGCTTGCGCTGGTGATCTCGGTGAAATCGGCCCTTTGGCTTCCGGTATTCCTTGCCGCGCTGATCTGGCGCACCCCTGAAAAGGGCGTCCCGCTGCGGATGGTGATCGCGGGGCTTGCGACGCTTCCTATGGTCGCAATCCTGCTTTTCTGGCACGCGCAAGGGTTGAACGCGGCACAGACCGAAGGCTCGGCGGCCACGCTGTCGGACGCGCTTTTCACCGGCGTGCTGAATGGCGGCTTCTTGCCCAGACAGCTGACGGTGGTGGTCTGGGCGGTGGTCAGCATTCCGGCGATTGGCGCGGTGCTGACTGTCCTTGCCAGTCGGCGTGGATCCCCCGGCGGCACCGCGACAGGCCGGGCGCGGCTGGCCCTGTTCCTGCTGATGGCGCCGATCTTCTCGGTGCTGGTCTACCGCAATGCGTTTCCCTACTTCTTTCCGTTCATCACTCCGCCGCTCATGGTGGTTGCGGGCGTCGGGCTGTCGGGTTTGTTGGCCCACAAGCGCGTGTCAACTGTGGTAATGCTGTGGATGTCCATGGCTGTCGGTGCCCAATTTCTGCGCGCCACCGGCGAGGGAAATTCAGACCAGCGCATGACAACCGATGCTCTTCGCCGCATCTTTCCCACGCCTGTCGCCTACATTGATCGCAGCGCAGCCTTGCCCGAGTTTTCGAAGGCAGGACCCTTCCTGTCGGGATGGGGCCTGCAGAAATACCGCGATGCCGGGATACCGGTCTTTGCCAACCTGATCCGCGAAAGGCAACCTCCGTTCGTGCTTGCAACCTCGGCGGCACTTTTGGCGGCGCTGGAAGGGCGGCACTCCGCCAATGCAGGACTTCTGCCCGCTGATCAGAAGGCGCTGTTCCAGAACTACGTGCATTTCAGTGGGCCGGTCTGGCTGGCGGGCAAGAACCTTGTTGTCGGGCCGGGGCCGCAAGAGACCGCGATCCTGATTGCCGGCCGTTACCAAGTGCTGACCGAGGGGCCGGTGATCCTTAACGGCCAGACCGTCGGACCGGGAGGTATTGTCGATCTGAGGACCGGCCCGCTGGTCTTCACCACAGGCGGGAACGGGGAAACGGCTGTTACCCTGATCCTGGCAGTGCCGGAGGAAGAACGGGCGAATATCCCTGACGGAGGCTTCTATGCAGACTTCTGACCCTGCACAGGCCAAGCGCGCGCCGCATGCCATTCTTGACGCGTCGTCGCGTAACCACAAGGCACAGAAGATTGCGGCCATCCTTTCCCGGCGTCTGGATATGCGCGGCAAGCGGATTTTGGATATCGGCGCGGGCTCGGGTCATATTGCGCGTTATCTTGCCAGCCAGGTCGGCCCGGAGGGCGAGGTTGTCGCCGTGGACCAGATCAAACCGCTTCAGACTGACGGAATCAGCTTTGTCAGGATCAGTGGTGAAATCCTGCCCTTTTCCGGCTCTGACTTTGACGTCGTCATCACCAACCATGTGATCGAGCATGTGGGGCTGCGCGATGCCCAGTTGCGCCATCTGCAAGAGATTGCCCGGGTGCTGAAGCCCGGCGGTATGGTCTATCTGGCGGTGCCGAACCGCTGGCAGGTGATGGAGCATCACTTCGGCCTTCCGCTGCTTAGCTGGCTTCCGCTGCCACTTGCGTCGTATTATGTCCGCCTGACCGGTCGCGGCAGTCATTACGATTGCACCCCGCTTTCGCGTCGCGCCTTGCTTGGACTGTTTCGCGAGGCGGGGCTTTCCGCCCAGGATGTGACGCTTGAGGCTTTGCGTCTTATGGCCAGGGATGAGATGACAGGTCCGAAGGGCTGGATTCTGGCGCGGCTGCCATCGGCATTCTTGCGCCCGTTCATGACCTTCATCCCGACGCATGTGGTTACCGGCACCCCGATCAAAGGTGCCACAGCGCCATGAACAGCCTGCCCAATGCGACCAGTGCCACCATTGCGAAGCAAAGCCTTCCGCTGCATCGGCGAACGCCGATCCGACTGCTGTCGGTTGCGGCCGTGCTGATCAGCGCAATCTGGTTCGCCTATGCCGTGTTGCGGCAGGGACCGGATATTCTGACCTTACTGAAGAACCCGGCTCTTGTGGGGCTACTGCTGCTGTTGGTGATTGTGCTTCAGGCGGGAGTGATACTCACCGGCCTTGGGTTTCATGTCCTGATCCGGGCGATGGGCGAGGAAAGTCGGCTTTCCGAAGCGATCTGGATTCTCATGCTGTCACAATTCGGAAAGTATCTGCCGGGGAATTTCGCGCATCATTTGGGACGGGTGGGGCTTGCCCGCTTGCGTGGTTGTGCGGTTGCTTCGGCCTCGATTGCGATTGTGATTGAGATGGCCACCTCGTTGCTGGTGGCGGCGGTGATTGGCGCAAGTATCATACTGACAGCGCCTTTGCCGCTAGCTGACCGTCTGGCGCCATGGATTCCCGACCGCAGCGGTGCAGGCCCTGCATTTCTTGCGCTTGGGCTCGTTCTGGTCATGGCAGGGTTTGCCGCCTGGCGTCGAATGCGATCCCGGTTGAAGCAAGCGTTCCCCGGTTTGCGTGCGGTTTGCACGATCATTCTGATATGTGTCGCCAATCTTGCAGTCCTTGGCGTTGTCCTTTGGTTGGTCCTGCAGGCATTGGTGACCGAGGCTCCGCAGCCTTACCTGTTCGTGACCGGGGTTTATGCCAGTGCCTGGATCATTGGAACGGTGACCCCCGGTGCCCCCGGCGGCTTAGGTGTCCGGGAGGCGATCCTGGTCGTGCTTCTCGCCCCCTATTGCGGTGAAGGGGTTGCCGTAGCCGCAGCCCTTTATCTTCGCATTGCGACGACCTTCGCCGATCTGCTTTCCTTCCTGATCGGCCTTGTCTGGCGCCGTCTGGCGCTGCGCGCACCTGCCCCGATCGCAGATGAACGGGGGATTTCCCGTTGACCCCGATCCGCCGCCGCAAGATTGCCATGCTTGCGCCCTTGCCCCCCACCCGCAGCGGCATCGCGCGCCACAGCCAGGCCACCGCCCGCGCCATTGTCAGCCGGGACGACTGCGATGTGCGTATCTGGTCTTTCCGGCGGCAATATCCGGCCTGGCTTTATCCCGGTGATTCTGAAACTTCGGTGGATCTTGTCGCGCCGGAAGATTTGACGGTTTCCCGCGACCTGGATGGGGTGAACCCTTTGTCATGGTGGCGTTGCCTGCATGAGATTCGGGCCTGGAAGCCGGATTTGGTGATCTACCCGGTCTGGACGTTCTTTGTCGCCCCGGCTCTGCGCATTATTCTTGGAGGAATACGCAGATCCGGGATTGAAACCTGCGCCATCGTCCACAACGCCTTTGATCACGAAGCGCGCTGGTGGAAGAACCGGCTGAACCTGATGGCCATGGTGCCAGCGACCCGCTTTGTGACCCATAATGAAGCTCTGGCCGACCAGATCCGCCTTGCTTGCCCGGGCCGAAAGGTCAGCTGCTTTCCCCATCCGGTCTTCGACGATTTCCCGGCCGCCCGTGAGATTTTGCCCCGGGAGGCCGCGTTGGAGCTTTTGTTCTTCGGCCTTGTCCGCCCCTACAAGGGGCTTGATGTCGCCATCCGGGCTTTGAAGTTGAGCGGTCGTCAGGACTGTCGCCTAACCATCGCCGGAGAGTTTTGGCATGGGCTGGAGGATTGCAAAGCCCAGATCCGCGATTCTGGACTGACGGACCGGATTGATCTGCGCCCCGGTTATGCAACTGACGCCTTGACCGCGAGCCTGTTCGAGCGTGCGGATGCAGTCGTGCTGCCTTACCGGTCGGTTACCGGCTCGGGCATTGTCCCTTTGGCGTGCCATTACGGCAGAGGGGTGCTGGCTAGCGATCTTCCCGGCCTTGCCACGACCATCCGCGACGGAGAGAGCGGCATCCTGTTCCCGGCGGCAGATCCTGTCGCGTTGGCGCGTGTCATATCGGGCCTGACCCGGCCTGAGACCACGAGGCTTGGGCAGGGTGCTGCCGCCTTTGGCAAGACCCTCGGCTGGGACAAGTTTGCAAGGCTTGTTCTTGATCAGGGCGAGAGCGCCGATAACGGGGCTGGGAAGGCCAGGTGATTTTCTGCCGGCGCGACCGGCCGGGGTTGGCAACAGGGCGTTTGGCCGAATCTTTGCGGTGATTGGGTTCGTCGCCGCCCAACGGCTTTGAAACGCGTCTGTTGTTCGTTGACCTGCGGGTCCCTGATCTCGATGGACGCGTCGCCTTCGTCAATCGCGACAAAAAGCTGGGTCATTGCGGTTCTTTCGGGCCTTAACGTCAAGCCGGATCTTGTTCGGCAAGCCGTCGCCGTCATAGCAGGCGTCGCGCACGGGCAGCAGGTCGCGTTCTTCGGCGAAAAGGATGGAGGCCGCGCAACCGGGCGCAGAAGTTCAGAACTGATTTTTAGTGGAGTAGGTATGCGAGCGGGGCTTTTGATATTAAAATCCCATTGAAATGAATGGGTCATCGGAAATTATGGAGGCGGGTATCGGAATCGAACCGATCTTCACGGATTTGCAATCC
>CAIXBE010000159.1 GCA_903917595.1 uncultured Rhodobacterales bacterium | reverse complement strand
GGTCAGAAGGATGCCGCAGCCGCAATGGCCGATCATCGCGTAAAGATCGTCAAGCTTTGGCGCGGCCACCACCATGACCTGATCCATTGCCTCGCGCTGCTGGCGAAGCCGGTCGCCATCGGGGGCGCTGTTCGCGGCGGGTGCTGCGGGATCAAGCCCGTGTTTCTGAAACGACCGCTGCCAGGACGCCGCCAACCGCGAATGCGCCGCCGCATTGCCCGAACTGAGCGAGCCGATGACCCTTGCGACGTGGTCCTTGTCTTTGGCCATCTGGTCCCTTGCGGCGAAAGCACAAAGGGCAGGCTAAGCGGTTCCAGCGCCAAGGCAAGGGTTTCGAGGGCGGATTCAGCCGGAAAGCGCGGGGTCAGAGGCTGGGTTCGACAAGGGTTGGGGTCTGAACCGGGCAGGCGATCTCCAGCCCTTCGGCGTAGATCACCTCGTCACCTTCAAATTGCAGCGTGAAAAGCCGCGCCTCGGGCAAGGTCTCGCGCTGGATGAACTCCCTATCCACCAGCCGCTCCGCCGGGATTGCGGCGACCGCAACCCCATATAGCGCCCGAGCCCGCCAGTCGCGGATCACTATGGGCTGGCCGGGCAGCACCAGCAGGTCCTGATCGGGGCGGTCATGGCCCAGCGATGAGGCGCGGATGCGGATCAGATCGGCATCGGCCAGCACAATCACCGAAACGCCGACCAGCCGCCGCGCACCGGAGCGGGTCACGATACGGTCGCCGGGTTCCAGATATTCGACCGGCAGGGTGCCCTCCAGCGTGCGGATCCTTGTGCCGGCAAGCATGCCGGACCGCTGGGACCGCAAGGCCCCGTGATCCGTCGTTGGCTGCTGCAGGCTTTCGGTCATTGCCGTCCCCGTACCGTCACACGTCAATTTCTGAATTCGATTTGTGGTGCGCGTTCGGTGCCGGTTTGGTGATTTCGCGGCAGTTGTGTTGTGATCGCGCAAAGGTTGTGGCGACAAAGTGGCAGTGCGAATGCCTCTCGCCTCGGCGCGCGGGCTTTGCTAGAACACCGTCGCGCGACGCATGCGGGTGTGGCGAAATTGGCAGACGCACCAGATTTAGGTTCTGGCGCCGCAAGGCGTGGGGGTTCAAGTCCCTCCACCCGCACCAGCGCAGGCCCTGGCAGGCCTTCGCGATTCCCCCTTACACCGGACGGAAAGCTTTGCTAGAACGCCCGCGACTTCGCGCGGAGCTTTTGCCTTGCGCTTTGTGAACTATTGCGCAAATGCGCCCGAATGACCCTAGGAAGGACGTCCCAGCATGCAGGTCACCGAGACCCTGAACGAAGGCCTCAAGCGCGGCTATACCATCACCGTAACGGCAGCCGAGCTGGACGCCAAGGTGCATGCCAAACTGCTTGAAGCCCAGCCCGAAGTTGAAATCAAAGGCTTTCGCAAGGGCAAGGTGCCGCTGGCCATCCTGAAAAAGCAGTTCGGCACCCGCATTGTTGGCGATGCGATGCAGGAAGCCATCGACACAGCCATGAAGGACCATTTCGACGCTACCGGCGACCGCCCGGCACTGCAGCCCGAGGTCAAGATGGTTGGTGGCGAGACCTGGAAAGAAGGTCAGGATGTCGTGGTCGAGATGTCTTATGACGCTCTGCCGCCGATCCCGGAACTGGACGCTTCCAAACTTAAGCTGGACAATTTGATCGTCAAAGCTGGCGACAAGGACATCGCCGAAGCGCTGGAAAACCTTGCCGGCACCGCGCAGTCGTTTGACGACCGCAAGAAGGGTGCCAAGGCCAAGGACGGCGATCAAGTCGTGATCGACTTCAAGGGCTCGGTCGACGGTGATTTGTTCGAGGGCGGCTCGGGCGAGGATTATCCGCTGGTTCTGGGCTCGAACTCGTTCATCCCGGGCTTTGAGGCCCAGCTTGTTGGTGCCAAGGCCGGTGACGAGGTTTCGGTCAATGTGACCTTCCCGGAAATCTATGGTGCCAAGCATCTGGCTGGCAAGGCCGCGGTTTTCGCCTGCACCGTGAAAGCGGTCAAGGAAGCCAAGCCTGCCGAGGTTGATGACGAACTGGCCAAGAAATTCGGCGCCGAGGATCTTGCCGCGCTGAAGACCCAGATCGCCGAGCGTCTTGAGTCCGAATACAAGGGCGCTGCCCGCGCTGTGCTGAAGCGTTCGCTTCTGGACCAGCTGGACGGCATGGTGTCGTTCGACCTGCCAGCCAATCTGGTCGAAGCTGAGGCGGGCCAGATCGCCCACCAGCTGTACCACGAAGAGCATCCCGAGGATCACGGCCACAACCACGGCGCCATCGAGACCACGGACGAGCACAAGACCCTGGCCATCCGCCGCGTGCGTCTGGGGCTGTTGCTGGCTGAAATCGGTCGCAAGGCTGAAATCACTGTGAGTGATGCCGAGATGACTCAGGCCGTTCTGGCCGCTGCCCGTCAGTATCCGGGGCAGGAGCGTCAGTTCTTCGAATTCGTGCAGAAGAACCAGCAGATGCAGCAGCAGTTGCGCGCGCCGGTGTTCGAAGACAAGGTCATCGACCATCTGGTCGGAATGGCATCGGTTTCGGACAAGGAAATCTCGAAAGAGGACCTGCAGAAAGCCGTCGAGGCGCTGGACGAAATGTAATAAGCCCCCAGGGGCGACAAGATCAGGCCGCGCCTTAGGGCGCGGCCTTTTCCTTTTGCGGGGCGCGGATCACCAGAAGCCCGGCGGCGATGATGACGGCAATGCCGATCCAGCCCAGCCCGTCCGGGAAGTCGCCCCAGAACACCCAGCCCCACATCACGCCCCAGAACATGAAGCTGTATTCGAAGGGCGCCACGGTAGAGGCCGGGGCGATCCGGTAGGCATAGGTCAGAAGCGTCAGGCCTATGGCGGCGATCACGCCGCAGCCCGCCATCAGCGACAGATCGGCAAGATCGGGGGTGACCCAGCCCCGGGTCAGAAAGGCCAGCGACGGGTGCGAAGCCCCGGCATAAGCCCCGGTGCCATAGACCGCCGACATGGCCAGGGCGCACAGCAGAAAGCAGACATTCCCCCAGAACGCCATTGCAGCCGCAGATTCCGTGCGTCCCATGGGACGGGCCACGACCATCGAGATCGCGTACCCAAGCGCGCCGATGATCGGCAGAAAGGCGGCAAGGTCGAAACCGTCCGCCCCGGGCTTGACGATCAGCAGCACCCCGGCGAAGCCCGCCGCTAGGGCCATGGTGGTCTTCAGGCTGACCCGCTCGCTCATGAACAGGACGGCAGCGAGGGTGATGAACAGCGGGCTTGTGAAGAACAGTGCCACCGCGTCGGCCATCGGTACATAGGCCAGACCAAGATAATAGGCGGTATAGGCGACAAAGTTCAGAAGGCCGCGCGCGAACATCTTCCACCAACCGGGGGTGGTGATGGTGGAAAGCCGCCCGTCGAACCACCACACGATCGCCAAATGAAAGGGCAGGGCGGTCAGACTGCGCAGCACCATCGCCTGATGCAGCGGATAGTCGCCCGAAAGCTGCTTCAGGATCACGTCCTGAACCGAAAAGATCGCGATTCCAAGTGTAAGGGCAAGAATGCCGCGGGCGGTGGCTGTCATCTGCATGGCGGTCACGCTAGCGCAGAGGGAACCTGTCGCTGTTTCACCCCCGACATCCGAAAGTCAAAGCGCGCCAGATCATGCCTTGGCCAAGCGTCAAAGGCCGGACGCGGTGCCGGGTCTTGCGCACCAGACCCTGACAATGCAGCCCCAAAGAAAAACCGCGCCAGGTTGCCCCGGCGCGGTCTGGTCGTTTTGCCTTGCAGATCAGTCGCGGCCGAGATCGGCCCCGTCTTGCGCTGCACCCATTTCGTCGAACAACTCGGCAATCTCGAACTCGGCTTCTGCTTCTGCTTCAGCAGCGAGTTCGGCAATCGACTTGCCAGCCGCCTGAAGGGCAGCTTCTTCGACCGAACGAGCGACGTTCAGCTTGATCTTGACCGCGACTTCCGGGTGGAGAAGCACCGAAACGGTGTGGATCCCCAGGTCCTTGATCGGGCGGTCCAGAACGATCTGGCCACGGTTCACGGTAAACCCGGCTTCGGTTGCGACATCCGCCGCATCGCGCGGGGTGACCGAGCCGTACAGCGCGCCCGCGTCGGAAGCCGAGCGGATCACCACGAAGACCTGGCCGTCCAGCTTGGCGCCAACGGATTCAGCCTCTTTGCGGGTCTCAAGGTTCGTTGCCTCAAGCTGGGCTTTCTTGACTTCGAACGACTTGATGTTCTGGTCATTGGCGCGCAGCGCCTTGCCCTGCGGAAGCAGGAAGTTGCGGGCATAGCCGTCCTTGACGTTGACGACTTCGCCCATCTGGCCAAGCTTGGCCACGCGTTCCAGAAGGATCACTTGCATGTCATGTGCTCCTTATTTCACGGCATAGGGCAGAAGGGCGAGGAAGCGGGCGCGCTTGATGGCCGTGGCCAGTTCGCGCTGCTTCTTCGCACAGACTGCGGTGATACGGGACGGCACGATCTTGCCACGCTCAGAGATATAGCGCTGCAGGGTGCGGGTGTCTTTGTAGTCGATAGCCGGAGCATTGTCGCCCGAGAAGGGGCAAACCTTGCGGCGGCGGAAAAACGGTTTGTTCGCCATGATGTATGTCCTTTGCCTTTAGATCAACGACGCGGAGCGCCGAACGACGGGCGGTCGCCACGGTCAGCGCCACGGTCCGGGCGGTCGCCACGGTCGCCGCCAAAGCTCGGGCGCTCACGACGCTCGCCGCCGAAACCACCACGGTCACCGCGGTCGCCACGGTCTTCGCGCTCGTCACGCTTTTGCATCTGCACCGACACGCCTTCGGAGTGCTTGTCGACCTTGATGGTCAGGATGCGCATGACGTCTTCGTGCAGACCCATCAGGCGTTCCATTTCCTGCACGGCTGCGGCGGGCGCATCCGTCTTCAGAAAGGCATAGTGGCCCTTGCGGTTCTTGTTGATCTTGTAGGCCATCGTCTTGACGCCCCAGTATTCATTCTCGACGACCTTGCCGCCGTTGTCCGCGAGGACGGTCGAGAAATGTTCGACAAGGCCTTCGGCCTGCGCAGAGGACAGATCCTGGCGCGAGATAAAGACATGCTCATACAATGGCATGCGTGCTTCCTTTGTGTCAGGGCGGCTTCAACAGACGGGCAAAAACCCCTTCCGCAGCCCGTCCACGAGAGGCATCGCCGGTTCATGGATAAGCGGAAGGATGCGGCCTTATACAGAGATACGGGGGGGATGCAAGGGTGGGGCGGCGACCGCGTAGGGTGCGCATCAGCGCACCGTCGGCGTCAGTATCCTAAGGCTTGCCGAATAACCGAAAGCACTGCGAGATATCTGCGCAAATCCTGCACGCCGAACTCGCACCTGATTAGTAGGTTGCAAGGATTGAAGTCGGCTTTGGCTGGAGCGCAAGGAAGTTAGAAAGATGAAGTGGGTGAAAAAGTTTGCAAAGTGGTCTGGTATGACACTGGGGGCGCTTTTCGTCCTCCTCATAGTCAGTTGGATCGTGGCTGTTTGGCCGAGAAGCGACCAATACATGCGCGCTCGGGGATTAGAAAAGCTGGAAAGTTACATCCAGGGCTTTCAGCTGAAACCAATGTCTGAGGTGCGGCTATGCGATCTGATATCTGTTGATGATGAACCCGGGATCAGCAAGTTTTTCCTGTGCAGGGTCGATTTGGTAGATGGGACATTGCATTTCGACGTCGCTTTCACTTTGAACGGCGCAGTCGAGTATTCCGATGGAGAGATTACCAAGCCTTAGCACGGGTCCGCTTCAACGAGCGCTGTAGGGTGCGTGATTTCACGCACCATAGCATATGCGAGAAACGCTATCGCATCTTTCAAAGATCACCTCTTTCGGACCGTCAGCCCACAACCACCCCGCTCCCAACCCTTAACATCTCCCTAACGCCCACAGCCAACCCACTGAATTCCTTGCGGCGGGCTCACCTGTCCACTGTGGACACCCCCCTCGTCGGGCCGACTGTGGCAGGCCGAAAATCCGGTCAAAACTCCGGCTGAAAGCGAAGGCATGGCGGATGAAAGGGGCAATCAGCTCGGCCTCGCAGGCGGAGGCTTGCCCAAGGCCGACCCTCAATAACCGGGACCAGTATCGGCACCCTCCAACCCTCGAACAGCAGCGCGTGGCCGTTGCACGGCCCGGGCTGGCAGGGTAAGCCAAGGGAAACGAGGGGGATATCCAATGAGCCGCGCATTCGTCTTTCCGGGGCAGGGCGCCCAGACCATCGGCATGGGCCGTGCGCTGGCCGAGGCCTATCCGGCGGCAAAGGCCGTGTTCGACGAGGTCGACGCGGCCTTGGGTGAGAAGCTTTCCCAGTTGATCTGGGAGGGAGACATTGCCGAGCTGACCCTGACCAAGAACGCGCAGCCTGCACTTATGGCGACCTCGATCGCGGCGTTGCGGGCGTTGGAGGCGGAAGGGTTCGGGCTGGATCAGGCCAGCTTTGTCGCCGGGCATTCATTGGGTGAATATTCGGCTCTGTGTGCGGCGGGATCGCTGACTTTGTCGGATACAGCTCGTCTGCTCCGTATTCGCGGACAGGCGATGCAAGAGGCGGTGGCGGTGGGTGTGGGGGCCATGGCCGCGCTGCTGGGGCTGGATTTTGAGGCGGCGACGGCGGTCGCGGCGGAGGCCGCGCAGGGCGAGGTTTGTCAGGCGGCGAATGACAATGATCCGGCGCAGGTGGTGGTGTCGGGCCACAAGGCCGCAGTTGAACGTGCGCTGGACATTGCCAAGGCCAAGGGCGCCAAGCGGGCAATCCTGCTCCCCGTCTCCGCCCCGTTCCATTGCGCCCTGATGCAGCCTGCGGCGCATGTGATGGCCGAGGCGCTGGCGGCGGTGCCGATCCTGAAACCCCGATTGCCGGTCGTGGTCAACGTCCGCGCCGAGGCGGTGATCGAACCCGACCGCATCCTTGACCTTCTGATCGCGCAGGTGACCGGATCGGTGCGCTGGCGTGAATCTGTCCTGTGGATGGAAAAGGCCGGGGTGACGGAGTTCTGGGAAATCGGCGCGGGCAAGGCCCTGTCCGGCATGATCAAGCGCACCGCTGCCGCTGCGACAACCCGGGCCATCGGCTCGCCCGACGATATTGCTGCCCTGAAGGCCTGAAGGAGACCCTCATGTTCGATCTTACTGGCAAGACTGCCCTTGTGACCGGCGCAAGTGGCGGGATCGGGGCGGATATCGCCCGCGCCTTTCATGCTGCGGGGGCGACGGTCGGCCTTTCGGGCACAAGGACCGAGCCTTTGGAGGCGCTGGCGGCTGAACTTGGGATGCGGACTCATGTCCTGCCCTGCAATCTGTCGAAACCGGATGAGGTTGAGGGGCTGGTCAAGCGCGCGGTCGAGGCGATGGGGGCGCTCGACATTCTGGTCAACAACGCCGGGATCACCAAGGATGGGTTGGCGATGCGGATGTCGGATGACGACTGGCAGGCGGTGATCGATGTCAACCTGACCTCGGTCTTCCGGCTTTGCCGCGCGGCAATCCGGGGGATGATGAAGGCGCGTTGGGGGCGGATCGTCAATATCTCGTCGGTGGTGGGGACCACGGGCAACGCGGGTCAGGTGAACTATGCGGCGTCAAAGGCTGGAATGGTGGGCCTGTCAAAGTCGCTGGCGGCGGAAGTGGCCAGCCGGGGGATCACGGTAAACTGTGTGGCCCCGGGGTTCATCGAGACGGCAATGACCGACAAGCTGAACGATCAGCAGAAGGCGGGCATCCTGACGGCGGTCCCGGCGGGGCGCATGGGAACGCCAGCGGAAATCGCCGCCGCTGTGCTGTATCTGGCGTCGGTCGAGGCCGGATATGTGACCGGAGCCACGCTGCACGTCAACGGCGGGATGGCGATGGTCTGAAAACCGGACGTGTCCGCAAAGGGAAAGGGTTTGCCATGTGGCCCGACCCTTGCTATAGGCGCGCAGGATTACGCTTGGGCCTATGCCCTGGCAGGCAAGGCCCGACCCTGGGCAGAACGAAAAAGGCCGGAAAAGCCCGGCCGCAGAGAGAGGAACGGACATGAGCGACATCGCTGACCGCGTGAAGAAGATCGTCGTCGAGCATCTGGGCGTCGAAGGAGACAAGGTGACCGAGACCGCCTCGTTCATCGACGATCTGGGCGCAGATTCGCTTGACACCGTCGAGCTGGTCATGGCTTTCGAAGAAGAGTTCGGCATCGAGATCCCCGATGACGCGGCTGAAACCATCCAGACCTTCGGCGACGCGGTGAAGTTCATCTCAGAAGCTGCCTGAGTTTTTCCCGTTTGCGGGACAAAAAAGGCACCCTTCGGGGTGCCTTTTGCGTTGGTGGGCCGTCGTTTCCCCCAAACCTCGCGCCGAACCGCCCGCGCCCCGGTGCCACCGGTTGCGCGAATTCAGGGCGGCGTGTATCACCCGGGAAAGTCTTTACCCTGAGGAGGAAGCCTATGCGTCGTGTCGTGGTCACCGGTCTTGGAATGGTTACTCCGCTGGCATCCGGCGTCGAAGAGACCTGGAGCCGCTTGCTGGCGGGACAATCCGGGGCAGGGCCGATCACCCGCTTTGATGCGTCGAATGTCGTGACTCAATACGCCTGCGAGCTGCCGCGCGGGGATGGCACCAATGGCACGTTTAACCCCGACGACTGGATGGAACCCAAGGACCAGCGCAAGGTTGATGACTTCATCCTGTATGGCATGGCGGCTGCGGTGCAGGCGGTGCGCGACAGCGGTTGGGAGCCTGCGACCGAAGAAGACCGATGCCGGACCGGCGTCATGATCGGGTCAGGGATAGGCGGGCTGACCGCGATTGCGGAAACGGCTATCCTGATAAAGGAGCGCGGACCCAAGCGCGTGTCGCCGTTCTTTATCACCAGCGCGCTGATCAACCTGATCTCGGGGCAGGTGTCGATCCGGTTCGGGTTCAAGGGACCGAACCATGCGGTCGTGACCGCCTGTTCTACCGGCGCCCATGCCATTGGCGATGCGGCGCGGTTGATCCAGTGGGGCGACGCCGACGTGATGATCGCGGGCGGGGCGGAAAGCCCGATTTCCGAGATCGGGATTGCGGGCTTCAACGCTTGCAAGGCTTTGTCGACCAAGCGCGCCGATGACCCGACCAAGGCAAGCCGTCCTTATGATGCGGACCGCGATGGCTTTGTCATGGGCGAAGGTGCCGGTGTGGTCGTGCTGGAGGAGTATGAACACGCCAAGGCGCGCGGGGCCAAGATCTATGCCGAGGTGCTGGGCTACGGACTGTCGGGCGATGCGCATCACATCACCGCCCCGGCCGAGGATGGCGATGGCGGCTTCCGGTCGATGCAGGCGGCGTTGAAGCGGGCCGGGCTGCAGCCGTCCGATGTCGACTATATCAACGCGCATGGCACCAGCACCATGGCCGATACGATCGAGCTTGGCGCGGTTGAGCGGTTGATGGGTGAACATGCGGCGCGCACCACGATGTCGTCGACCAAGTCGTCGATCGGGCACCTTCTGGGCGCTGCTGGTGCGGTCGAGGCGATCTTCTGCGTGCTGGCTTTGCGCGACCAGATCGCCCCGCCGACGATCAACCTGGACAACCCGGCGGTGACGCCAAAGCTGGACCTGGCGGCGAACAAGGCGGTCAAGCGCAAGATCGACGTGGCGCTGTCGAACAGCTTTGGTTTTGGCGGCACCAATGCCAGCCTGGTC
>CAIXBE010000158.1 GCA_903917595.1 uncultured Rhodobacterales bacterium | reverse complement strand
GCGCATGGCGTACCGCTTCGCCTTGCGGGTCAAGAACGCCGGATTTCAGCATGACGGTCACGCGGGCTTTCATCGGGGTCTCCGTTTGCCAAGGATGCCAGCGTCCATAGCGAAGCGGCGGCGGCGAGGCAAGGGTGGGGTGACATTGGCGGCGCGTTCCAATAGCGTGACGGGCGTTGTAGAACGGGTGGTGCAGGGTGGCATGGCGATCACGCTAAGGGAAGTGGCGGCGCGGGCGGGTGTGTCGCGGGCGGCGGTATCGCGGACCTTCACCGAAGGGGCTTCGGTGTCGGCCAAGACCCGCACCAAGGTGATGGAGGCGGCGGGCGCGCTGGGCTACAGTCCGAACATGTTGGCGCGCAGTCTGACGACGCGGCGCACGCAGCTGGTGGGGCTGGTGTCGAACAACTTTCAGAACCCGGTCTTCCTGCAGATTTTCGACCTGTTCACCCGCGCCCTGCAGGATCGCGGCTTGCGGCCCTTGCTGGTGAACCTGTCGGACGAGACCGACCCCGCGCGGTCGGTGCAGCTTCTGCGGCAATATACGGTCGATGGGGTGGTTGTGGCCTCGTCGCACCTGCCCGAGGGGTTTTCGGGTGCGTTCCGTGCAGCGGGGCTGCCGGTGGTGCATGCCTTTGGCCGGGCGACGGCGGCACCCGAGGTTGATGTGGTGGCCATCGACAACATCGGTGCTGGCCGGATGGCGGCGGAAACGCTGGCCGCGCGGGGTTACCGTCGGGTAGGCTTTCTGGGCGGGCCGGAACGGGCGTCCACGACAATTGACCGGTTGCAGGGCTTTGCCAAGGCTGCGGCAGCACTTGGGCTGGAGGTGACGGCAAGCTTCGCGGGTGCTTACAGCTTTGAGGCCGGTCGCGCCGCGATGCAGGGGTTGCTTCGGTCCCCCCGGCCCGAGGTCTGGTTCTGTGCCGATGACGTGCTGTCGATCGGTGCCTTGTCGGCGCTTACCGATGCGGGGCTGCGGGTTCCTGAAGACATTGGCATCATCGGGCTGAACGACATGGAGATGGCGGGTTGGGCCAACATCGGTCTGACCACGATCCACCAGCCCTTTGCGGCGATAGTGGAAGCCTCGGTTGATCTGATCAGCGGCAGTTTCGACGACCCCGGGCGGCTGCCCGAGGTGCGTCTTTTTCCCTGTCACATCGTTGAACGGCGGACGTTGCGGTCGCTGGCTTAACGGAACAGATTTGGCCGCGCATCGACCCATGCGCCTTCGCCCTTGGCAGACGCCACCGCCGCATGGATCGCGGCGATTGACCGCAATCCGTCTTCCGCCGTCGGGAACAGCGTGACGGCAGGGTCAGGCTTGCGGCCTTCAGCCCCGGCAAGCAGGCTTTCGCCCAGATCGCGGTAGATATTGGCAAAGGCCAGCGGCATTCCCTCGGCATGGCCGACGGTGACGCGGGAGGCGCGGTCGGCTTCGGGGGACAGGTTGCCCTCACCGCGTTCGATCACCTGCAGACGGCCCCCCAGCGGCATGTAGTAAAGCTGGTTCGGCTGTTCCTGGGTCCAGCGCAACCCACCGGTTTCGCCGAAGACCTGAATGCCCAGACCGTGCTGGCGACCTATGGCCACCGATGAGGTCCAAAGCCGGCCCACCGTGCCGCCATCCATGCGGAAATTGACCATCGCGTCATCCTCCAGCACGCGGGCGGACAGGCACGAGGCAAAGTCGGACGACAGTTTCGCCACATCCTGACCAGTCACAAAGCTGGCCATGTGCAGCGCATGGATGCCGCAATCGGCGAACTGCGCCGACACCCCGGCCAGCGCCGGGTCATAGCGCCAACGGACGCGCGGATTGTCCATGTCTGCGGCATTGGCGTGGTGGCCGTGGGCAAATTCGGCGACCACAAGGCGCACCTTGCCGATATCGCCCCGCGCGACCATTGCGCGCATGTGCCGCACCAGCGCATAGCCGGTATAGCCGTAGTTCACCGCGCAGATGCGCCCGGCCTTGCGGGCGGTCAGGACCAGATCCTCGGCTTCGGCCTCGGTGACGGTCATCGGCTTTTCGCACAGGACGTTGATCCCGGCCTCAAGAAAGGCCTTGGAAATCTCGTAATGGGTGGAGTTTGGCGTGGCCACGGTCACAAGGTCGATGCGGTCGGGGCGATTGCGTTCGCCCTCCAGCATTTCCTTCCAGTTGCCATAGGCGCGGTCGGGGGCAATACCCAGTTCCTGCGCAAAGGCGCGGCCTGCGGCGGGGTCAGCGTCCAGCGCCCCGGCGGCAAAGGTGAAATAGCCGTCAAGCCCGGCGGCGATGCGATGGGCCGGGCCGATCTGGCTGCCCTTGCCGCCGCCGATCATGCCCCAGTTCAGTCTTTTCATGATGTTGCCTCAGAAACCGATGGAGGAAAGGTAGTCCCGGTTCGCCCGGGCGTCGTCAACCGGGGACGTGGTGCCCGCCGGGTCGCAGTCTTGTTCAACCGTGCACCAGCCGTCAAAGCCTGCGTCCAGCAGGATCTGGCGGACGGCCGGAAAGTCGACGTCACCCTTGCCAAGGTTGCAGAAAATGCCCTGACCGCAGGCATCATAGAACCCGGTGCGGTTGGCCACGGCGCGGGCCTTGACCACGGGGTCGATGTCCTTGAAATGCATGTAGGATATGCGCCCGATATGGCGGCGCATGAATGCCACCGGATCATAGCCCGCATAGGAATGGTGGCCGGTGTCAAAGCAGATTTTCAAGAGGCTGTCGTCGATTTCAGAGAGCAGCCGCTCAAGTTCCGGTTCAAAATCGATGAACCCGGCGGCATGGGCGTGGATACCCACGGTCAGCCCGTGGTCGGTGCCCAACTGCGCGATCTTGCTAAAGCGGTCGGCAAAGGCTGTCCATTCGGCGGCGTCCATCTGTTCCGCCTCATCCGCGCGACCGGCGGTCGGCGCGCGGCGGGGCGAGATCGAATCGATCAGCACCAGATGCTTCGCCCCGTGCGAGACCAGAGACTTGCAGGTGCGCAGGCTGGCATCCCAGACCTCATCCCACTTTGCCGCGTCATGGAAGGGGCGGAACACCACGCCGCCGATAATTGTCAGGCCGCTTTCGGCCAGACCGTCGGCCAAGAGCGCGGGGTCTTCGGGCATGAAGCCGATGGGGCCAAGCTCGATCCCTTTGTATCCTGCCGCCGCACAGTCCGACAGGACGCGGCGCCACGAGGGATTGCGCGGATCGTCCGCAAATTCGACACCCCAGGAGCAGGGGGCATTTCCGATCTGGATCATGGTTTTTCCTTACAAATCCACCCAAAGGCCCGAGGCCGCCGAGGCCTGGGCTGCAGCAACTACACGGGTCACTTCCAACCCGTCGCGGAACGTGGGCCAGACCGGCTTGCCGGTGGCAATGGCGGTCAGAAAGTCCTTGGCCTCGATGATGATCTGGTCCTGATAGCCGGTACCGTGGCCGGGGCCCTGACAAAAGGGCAGGTAGTCGGGATG
>CAIXBE010000157.1 GCA_903917595.1 uncultured Rhodobacterales bacterium | reverse complement strand
CGCTGCCGACGAGTATTACGAGGAACCTGCCGCCGACGAATACTACGAAGAACCCGCTGCCGACGAGTATTACGAGGAACCTGCCGCCGACGAATACTACGAAGAACCCGCTGCCGACGAGTATTACGAGGAGCCTGCCGCCGACGAATACTACGAGGAGCCTGCCGCCGAGGAGTACTACGAGGAGCCTGCCGCCGAGGAGTACTACGAGGAGCCGGCTTATGAAGGCGGTGGTGGTGATGACAGCGGATGCTATGATGAAGCTGGCAACTACCTTTGCTGACCATCGGCCGCAGGACTGGTGCAGACCAGCCCCGGCGTGACCGATTTTGTCAGCTTCAAGCCCTGTGAAGAACCGCGCTGCTGGGAACCCCAGACAGCGCGGTTCGTTTTCTGGCCCCTTGGGTCTTGGCGGATCGGCTGGAAGGCGCGGTATCGGTCAGCGTTCGTTCAGCCGACCCTGCATATGACTGCCCAACGCGGCATAGGCGGCTTCGTCCACCGACAGCGTATCCCATAAGGCCGAGATCAGATCGTGCCGAAAAGACAAACGCCCCACCGCGGGGTGGCGGCTGGTGAAATGGATGTCGCGTGCAGTCAGGGCCCAGAACCCCTCTGGTTCGGGCTGGAGTTCGGCAATCGCAGGCATGGCCAGCCCAAGCAAGCCCGCGAGTTGCCGGAAATAGGCGTCGGCCATGACCGGTTCGGGATGGACGACGTTCAGGATCTGCCCCCGGGTAGAGGGATCGGCGCAAAAGTCGAGCATCGCCGCCGCCAGATCCTCGGCATGGATGACCGAGACCCTGACCTGTCCGCCCCGCGCCAGGTGCAGCGGACTGCCTGACCGAAGATGGTCCAGCAACCGCGGGTCGCGGTTGTGGCCGGGGATGCAGCCAAGCAGTCCTCCCTGCCCAAGGATATGGTTGGTTCGCAGCAACCGCCAATCGCAGCTGGTGCCTGTCAAGGCTGCCTCTTCGGCCAGTTTCAGCCGCAGATAGGGAAAGGCTGCTTCACGTTCGGTCAGGGTGGCGGTGCTTTCATCCACCACGCTGCCCGCTTCGGCGCGATACAGCAGGCAGGACGATATCTGCGCCAGCGGCCCCCCCCGTCGGGCTGCAAACCCGGCGACCTCGGCTATCTGGCTTGGGGAAAGCCCGGCAATGATGCATAGCGCCGGAATGGTAATGCCGGCCGGCACTGCCTGCTCCAACGCAGCGGCGATGGCCCCTTCTGGCGCTGTTGCAAAATCAAGCTGAAGGTTGGCAAACCCATCTGCCCGCGCATCAGGATCAAGCGAAAGCGACAGGAAGGACAGACCTCGACGCTGCGCAACGTCATGCAGCGCCCGACCGATCATGCCGGTGCCACCCAAAGCGATGACAGTGCCGGTGGAAGGGGCTTGCCGGGGCATGAAGGCTGAATGGTCCATCTTGAATCACGAAGGGCCGGTCTTGCGACCGGCCCCTGCGAAATTCTGTGAAACCGCGATCAGAACTTGAACGAAGCGCGCAGCGAAACGGTGTCTGCGTTCTTCAGGTTTTCGGGGTTACCGCCCGAAGTATAGCCTGTCATGTTGCGCGAGATGAATTCCACGCCGACCGTGAACTTGTCGCTGACCATGTAGTCGACGCCGACACCGTAGTTCATGCCGGAAGCGCTATACGCATCGTCGCCGCCGCTATCCAGAATGCCCGAGGACATGCCGGCGAAACCATAGATCAGCGCTTTGCCGACCGAAGTACCGACCGACAACTTGGCGTCGACAAGGTTTTCAAAGCTATAATCATCGATGGGGGCCTGCGACGCAGGCGCGTCAACAGTGATCGTGCCCTGCATCGCGATTTCGAAACCCATCACGACGCTGTCCGAAGCGTTCCAGCGGTAGCCGGCGAATGCGCCACCGGTGGTGTCGCTGCCCATCTGGTAGCCTTCGTCATAGACGTAAGGCTGGGCCGGGGACGTACCGGAGTTGCTGTTGGCCGAAACACCAACATAGAAACCGGACCAGTCCTGAGCGGCGACTGAGTTACTGCCAGCAACAAGTGCTGCAACCGACACCAAACAAGTCGAGACGTTCTTTTCCGAGATCATTGTAAGTCCTCCAAAGGGCATGAATTCATTAAATGGCATTAATGCCTCCGATCGCGAAAACGTCAACCATGGACGTTTGGCAGGCCCTGATTTTCACCGTCGCGCCGCACATCTGATGCAAGAATGCCGCAGGTCATGAGCTTTTGATTAACCACGGACGGCCACGTTCCACCTACGGTTGCAAATCGGTTTTGCGGCCCTGAGCGATTCGCAGCACGAGCGCAGCGCATGCGGCGCGGTCCGGGGCTCCGTCGGCGCGGCGCGGCACGGCAGCAACGGGTTGAATGACCCGTGGCACGGCATATTCGCCCAGCCGATCGCTGATCGCATGGCGGGCGCTTGCCACGGCCTGCAGCTTGTTGACGCTTTCGTCCAGAACGACAAAGGCGAAAAGCTCGTCTTCGGCCCCGGGTTTGGGGTTGCGAAAGCAGATGGCATCCCGCACGCCCGCAACTGAACGCATCAGTTGGTCGACAACGAAGCCGTTGATCTTGCTGCCCATTATGT
>CAIXBE010000156.1 GCA_903917595.1 uncultured Rhodobacterales bacterium | reverse complement strand
CCGGATGCGCCCGAAGCAGGCGATCGTGACCAACCTGCACAACGACCTCGACTATGCGACCCTCTTGGCCGAGCTTCCGGCCCATGTCACCCCCGCCTATGACGGCCGTAGGGTGGTCCATGACGATCAGCTCTGACCCCCGCAGTTCCTCTTGGGATCAATACTCCACAGGGGTCCGGGGGTGTGAAATCCCCGGTCGACGGCCGACATGAACGCGCTTCTGGATGTCATCCTGCCGGTCTTTCTGGTGATCGGCGCGGGCTATCTGGCCACGCGGGGCGGACTTTTGTCCGACGCGGCCATCGACGGGCTGATGAGCTTTGCGCAAGGCATCGCCGTGCCCTGCCTTCTGTTTCAGGGTGTGGCCCGGCTGGACCTTGCCAATGACGTGGCGCTGGCACCGTTCATGTCGTTCTACATCGGCGCGCTGGTCTGTTTTGCGGTCGGCGGGCTTGGCGCGCTCTATATCTTCCATCGCCCCGGCCCGGACTGTGTGGCGATCGGCTTTGCCTGCCTGTTCTCGAACACCCTCCTGCTGGGCCTGCCGATCACCGAGCGTGCCTATGGCCCGGGTGCGCTGACCACTAATTACGCCATCATCGCGCTGCATTCGCCGCTGATGTATGCCTTTGGTATCACCGCGATGGAGATCGTCCGGTCGCATGGTCGCGGCCTTCCCGTCCTTGGAATCCTGCGCCAGATCGGCGGCGGGCTGGTGTCCAATCCGCTGATCATCGGCATCACCGCGGGGTTTGTGGTGAACCTTGGCGGGATCAGCTTGCCCGTGGTGCTGTCGGACGCCATCGGCATGGTCAGCTCGGCGGGGATTCCGGCGGCGCTGTTCGGCCTTGGCGGCGTCCTTTACCGTTACCGCCCGGATGGCGACTTGCGGATCGTGGCCATGGTAACCATCCTGTCGCTGATCCTGCACCCGGCGATCACCTGGACGCTTGGCACCGGCCCCTACGGCCTTGGCGTCGCCGAGCTGCGGTCGGCCACCGTCACCGCTGCGATGCCGCCCGGGGTCAACGCCTATCTTTTCGCCAACATGTATGGGGTTGGCAAACGGGTGGCCGCGACCTCAATCCTGATCGCGACCGCCTTTGCCATCCTGAGCGGCTGGTTCTGGCTGCATGTCCTGCCGTAGAATCTAACGGGGTGTCACGCCCCGCAAACGTTCGCTGCGACGCCGCAGCAGTTCCACCGTCGTCAACAGTAGCACCGAGATGATCACCAGGATCGTCGCCACCGCCAGGATCGCCGGCGAGATCGCCTCGCGGATGCCGTTGAACATCTGACGCGGGATGGTCTGCTGGTCGGGTCCGGCGATGAACAGCACCGCGACCACCTCGTCGAACGAGGTTACAAAGGCGAACAGCGCCCCAGAGATGATGCCCGGCAGGATCAGCGGCATGATCACCTTGAAGAAGGTGGTGCGTGGATTGGCCCCCAAGGACTGCGCCGCGCGGATCAGCGACTGATCAAAGCCCGACAGTGTGGCGGTCACCGTAATGATCACAAAGGGAATGCCAAGAACCGCATGGGCGACGATCACGCCCATATGCGAGTTGGCGAGGCAGCCCTTTTCCGACAGGAACCCGCCGAAAATCAGGCTCATCGCACTGTCGGGCGCGACGCAGGCCTTGGCGAAGAAAAAGCTCATCCCGACGGCAATGATGATGATCGGCACGATCATTGGGCTGATCAAGAGCGCCATTATCAGGCGGCGATAGGGCATTTCGGGCCGTGACAGGCCCAGCGCCGCGATGGTGCCCAGCGTAGTGGCCAGGATCGTCGCCCAAAGCCCGACCCAGAAGCTGTTCTTCGCCGCCTGCACCCAGGTTGCGCGCTCCCACACCGCCGACCACCAGGTGCTGTCGCGGGGTGTTTCAGGCGCGGGATGGCCCAGCGTCAAGAGCGTGTCATACCACCGAAGGGAGTACCCCTCGGGGTCGAAGGTCAGCATCTTGGGGGTAAAGGTGAAATAGGGCTCGGCGTTGAAGGACAGCGGGATAACGATCAGGATCGGCGCGATCAGGAACAGGAAGATCAGCCCGCAGATCACCAGATAGGTGTAATACCAGACACGTTCCAGCGGCGAGGCATAGGTCGGTAGCGCCATCTGTCTTTATCCCAATTTAAGCCGGTCGATGCCGATCAGCTGGTCATAGACCCAGTAGAGCAGCAGAATTGCCGTCAGCAGCATCCCCGCAATCGCGGCGGCCAGCGACCAGTTCGACTTGTTCATGTGAAAGCTGATCAGGTTCGAGATGAGTTGCCCATCCGCCCCGCCGACCAGCGCCGGGGTGATATAATAGCCGACCGCAAGAATGAAGACCAACAGCGACCCGGCCGCGATCCCGGGCAGCGTCTGCGGCAGGTAGACCCGGCGGAACGTGGTCCAGCTTGTCGCCCCCAGAGACCGCGCCGCGCGGGCATAGCTGGGCGGGATCACCCGCATCACCGAATACAGGGGTAGTATCATAAACGGCAGTAGCACATGCGTCATCGCGACGATGGTGCCGACCATGTTATACATCATCGTCAGGCGGCCATCCTCGGTCAGAAGGCCAAGCCCGACCAGGAGGTCGTTGACGATCCCCTGTTCCTGCAACAGCGCGATCCAGCTTGTGGTCCGTACCAGAAGCGAGGTCCAGAACGGCAAGAGCACAAAGATCATCAGCAGCGAGGACTTCGCCATCGGCAGCACCGCCAGCAGGTGTGCTACCGGAAACGCCAGCAACAGGCAGATGAAGGTGATGATGCCAGAGACAAGGAAGGTCTTGAAGAACAGATACAGATAAATCCGCTGCTTGTCGTCGCCCCGCGCCCAGCCCTCATCGGTCAGCTTGCGGTCGGCGGCGACCTTGTAGAATTCGGTTGTGTATTTGCCGGATGCCGATTGCATCCCCAACCAAAGCACCGGCTTGCCCCATTCGGGGTCCAGCGCCAGCAGTGCCTCTTTGTAGGGCGGCTTCAGGTCCTTGGCGGCACGCGCCCCGGCCTTGAACAGCGAGATCGAACCCGGGACAGAATAGTTGATGCGGGTGCCCGCCATGCCCGTGTTCTTTTCGGACTGCATCCGGGCAAGGTCTTCGACCAACGCGGCAAAGGCCTCTTCGGGCGGATTGGCCGGATCGAAATTCGGATTCGTCTCGAACCAGGCCACCGTTGCCAACGCAGAGGCGGAAAAGCCGTCATGTTCGACCGACCGCTTCAGCATGTAGCCGATCGGGATCAGAAAGGTCAGCAGAACGAACAAAAGCAGGGGCAGCACCAGCAAGAATGCGCGACGCCTGGCGCGCGACTGGGCTGCGGCCAGCGCCTCTTTCAAAGGGCGGCCGTCGGCGGTCGTCAAAAGAACTGGAGTTGCCTCGGCCATACCTGCCTCATTTTGAAAGGCCGGGCGCGACATGCGCGCCCGGCCCGGTCTTGATTACTGCGCCAGCCAGGCTTGGAAGCGCTCGTTCAGTTCTGCGTCATGGTCGACCCAGAAGTCGGACGACGACAGAAGCGCGTTGGTCAGGTTCTCCGGCGCGGTCGGCAGGTGCGGTGCCATCACCGTCTTGCCGTCCTTGTAGATGATCTCTTCAGCCATCGACGACTTGCGGGCCGGGCCGTAGGAGATCTGCTGCGCCGAGGCACGCAAGCCTTCGGTCGAGGTGGCAAAAGCGATGAATTCCATCGCGTCAGCCAGGTTCGGCGCGCCCTTCGGCACGACAAACATTTCGTTTTCGTAGACCTGACCATCCCAGACGATCTGGAACGGCTTGCCTTCGTTCATCGCGGCAGCGAAGAGACGGCCGTTGTAGGCGGTGGTCATCACGACTTCGCCATCAGCCAGAAGCTGCGGAGCCTGAGAGCCAGCTTCCCACCAGACGACGTCCGCCTTGATGCTGTCGAGTTTCGCGAAGGCGCGATCCACACCCTCGGGGGTCGACAGGGTCGCATAGACTTCGCCAACCGGCACGCCGTCACCGATCAGAGCGAATTCCAGAACGGCCTTGGCGCCCTTGCGGAGGCCACGCTTGCCGGGGAACTTCGCCAGGTCGAAGAAGTCAGCTGCCGTGGTCGGCGCCGCATCGGCCGGGAACTTGGTCGTGTCATAGCCGTACACGTTGGCCCAGATGTCGGTCGAAACCGCGCATTCGGTCACGGCGCCGGCCAGGAAGTCGTCAATGGCGGCGGTGCCATCGGGGGCAGCCGGCAGGCTTGCCGGGTCGATCGTTTCCAGCACGCCTTCGTCGCAAAGACGGATACCGTCGGCATATTCGACCGAGGCCACGTCAACAGTGACGTTGCCGGCTTCGACCATTGCCTTGATCGCCGGAGCCGGGTTTTCGCTGTCGACCATGACAGTGGCTTTGCCGGTTGCCGCGATGAACGGCTTGACGAAGGCTTCGGTCTGGGCTTCGCCGTAAGCGCCGCCCCAGGACATAACCGTGATGTCAGCCTTGGCCGCAAAGGCCAAGCTGGTCAGGGCGGTGGAGAGGATCAGGATTTTCTTCATTCGCAAGCTCCCGTGGTTGATTTTCAGTATTCTCGTCTTACCCCGCAGGTGGGGCACAACATCAAGGGTCCAGCGCGCGGGCATCCTGGGGATGCCAGCCCACCTTGATCTTCTGGCCGGGCACCAATTTGGTCTGCCCCAGCGTATTGCGCATCTTCATCACGAACCCGTCCGAGCCCGCAACTTTCAGGACTGCCCGCAGAATATCGCCCATATAGATGACCTCGGTCACCTCGGCGTCGATCATGTGGGCGCCCGGAGGCATCATCTCGGGCTTGAACTCCACCCGTTCGGGGCGAATTGAGACCACAGTCTTCAGGCCCTTTTCGCGGGCGTTGACGGCGGTGGCGTCGATCAGCTCACCCGTGGTCAGCCGGACCAGAGCCTTGTCGCCGTTGAGTTCCTCGATCACGCCGGGCAGCTTGTTGTTCTCGCCGATAAAACCCGCGACAAAGCTGTTGTCGGGGCGTTCGTAAAGATCGGCCGGGGGCGCAAGCTGCTGGATCTTGCCATCGTTGAAGACGGCGATGCGGTCGGACATAGTCAGGGCCTCACCCTGATCATGGGTCACATAGACCACGGTGATACCAAGCGATTCATGCAGGTGCTTGATTTCAAACTGCATATGTTCGCGCAGTTGCTTGTCCAGCGCCCCAAGCGGTTCGTCCATCAGAACCAGTTTGGGGTCAAAGACCAGGGCGCGCGCCAAGGCAATGCGCTGCTGCTGGCCGCCTGAAAGCTGGGCCGGGCGGCGGTTGGCAAAGGCCCCCATCTGCACCATGTCCAAGGCGCGCTTGATCTTGGTCTCACGCTCGTCCTTGCCCATGCCGCGCACTTCCAGCGGGAAGGCCAGATTTTCGCCGACGGTCATGTGCGGAAAAAGCGCGTAGTTCTGGAACACCATTCCAATGCCGCGCTTGTGCGGCGGCACCTGGTTGATCGGGCGGCCGTCAAGGCTGATCTCGCCATGGGTAGCGGTCTCGAAACCTGCCAGCATCATCAGGCAGGTCGTCTTGCCCGATCCCGATGGCCCGAGCATGGTGAGAAATTCGCCCTTGGCGATCGACAGGTTCAGGTCTTTTACGACAAGGCTGACGCCGTCATAACTTTTCTGAACATGATCAAATACGACAAACGTGTCGTTACGGGTCTCAGCGTTCACCCATGTCTCCCTGTCAGCCCGGGCGCTTTGCGCCTTCTCGCTTGATTCGACTTAAACGAACCTTGCGCTGCAATGCAACGCACAATTCGGCAGACCTATCGCCAGTTGCCAGCCCCGGCTAGCGCCAGACCGGTCCAGCGCAAATTTCGTGCGCTTTGCAAAGAGGCCTGGGCAAACCGAGGCGCGTCCTGCGCCTCCCGCCCTCAAAGGCAAAGGGCGCGAGGGATTGCCCCCGCGCCCTTTGCGTTTGTCCAGCCAGACCCTGGTGCGGATGAAAGGACTCGAACCTTCACTCCGATTAAAGAACAGCGACCTCAACGCTGCGCGTCTACCAATTCCGCCACATCCGCACGGGATCAGGCTATGGACGCCCGCTATCTAGCGGCAGTCCGGGGCGTTGAAAAGGGGGATTCTGATCCCCCTTCGCAAAGGCCAATCAGTAAGCGGTGAAGATCATCAGCGGCAGACGCGCCGCCATGATCGCAAACTGCGCCCCGGTGGTGACCAGCGTGGTGTCGGGTTCGACCGCCATGGCTGCATCCGGCGCGGCCTCCGCCACGACGGCAAGATCGGTGGCTTCGGGGGCGACTTCGGTGACCACGGCCATCCCTTCGACCACCACTTCAACCTCGACCCCTGCAGCGGCGATTTCGACGGCGACCTCTTCCTCGATCTTCGGCAGTTCGGCTTCGATCATCGCGGAGGCTTCCTCGATGGTGATCACCTCCTCGGCAGGCACCTCGAACACCGGCAAGGAGGCTTCCTGCACCAGCGGGGCCAATTCGTCGGCGCGGCCGTTGATCGTGTAGGACGCCTTGAGGATCAACGCATCCCGGCCTTCGACGCCGGGGGCGACGACCATCTGGCCCTGCCCCATCGCGTCGATCGACATCTGATACCAGTCCATCGCCAGATCAGGCCGCTGGGTGGCACCAAAACCCTGGCTCAGGTGGTGGCCCAGAAACTCCGAATACCCCCGCTCGCCCATCGCGGCCAGCAGCAGGGCCGAGCCGATGGCTACATTCATGTCATCCTGCGCATAACCGACGCCCAGACAGACCTTGGCAGTGCCTGAAAGCTGGGCAGGCGACATGCCCGACGACAGGATAAAGCTTTCGACGCCCGGCAGCACATCGCCTGCCGGCTTCAGGGACAGGGCCGCGACATGTTCCTTCAGGACCGGACCAAAGGCGGCGCATTGTTCGGCGATCTGATCGGCACTGAAACCGGCGATCTTGGCCGCCAGCGCGTCCCCGGTGGTGATGGCCGACGTTCGGGCCAGACAGAACTGTTCGCCCAGCGCGAAATTTGCATCCTGCATCGTGTCGGCGGTTGCCATGCCGCCGTTGGCATTGGTGGTCAGGCTGATCTCGTTGCAGGTGGCCGACAAGGCCCCCTTGGCCCCGGCGGGGTCCATGAACGATGGCAGCGCCGGTTCAACCTCGACTGCCGCGACCACGACTTCGGGCTCGACAACTTCCGGCGCGGGGGCGGCGACGGTTTCGGTGACCGCCGGATCCTCGCCGATCAGTTTCGGCAAGGCAGCCGCAGCAGCAGCGGCGACCGACCCCGGCGCGGGGGCCTCGGCACCAGCTACGATGGTGGTCGCAGGTGCAGCCGCGCCCACCTCGTCACGCTGGGCAATCAGCACAGCCTTCAGACCATGGACGCTGCCCGCGACCGCCTCGGCGATGACCGGGCCACCGGCCAGCGCGCGCTGGTGGGCGGTGACCAGAATGCTGCGCTCGGCCTCGGTCAATTCACCCGTGGCGGGATAGCCAAGGAAGGCCTGATATTCCGAAATCGCCGCGCGCGACTTCGGCCCGATCGACCCGTCCGGCGCGCCGACATTGTAGCCGAAATAATTCAGCGCGGTTTGCACCTCAATGTTCGCCTCACGCGCGGCGGCGTCGGCGGCGCCGGTCTTGGTCGACTTGTTGGATTTCTTCTTGGCATTTTCCTTGGTCACCGCCGACCCGATGATTCCGCCGATGATCAGACCAGCCACCACGTCCTTTCCATCGGCACGCGCAGGGGCCGAAACCGGCGACATCGGTGACAAGGCGACCGATGCCAAGAGCGTGGCCGTTGCAATTTGCTTCATCTTCATCACATCACTCCGCTAAAAAGGTGTTCTGGCGGCAGATTAACACGGGTTTGCCGCAACGGAAGTCTGGAATTCTGCGGGTCAAACAGGGATTGGAGCGCATTTTGGTCAAATGGCGACACTTGCCAGGGTTGTCCCCCTATGCGGAAACACTCGCAGCGATGGAGGCGCATGTCGCGGCCATGAACGAAGGCCGCGCGGGTGAGGAAATCTGGCTCTTGGAGCATCCGCCGCTTTATACCGCGGGAACTTCGGCCAGGCCCGTCGATTTGGTTCAGCCTGACCGTTTCCCGGTCCATCCCGTCGGGCGCGGCGGTCAATACACCTATCACGGGCCGGGCCAGCGGGTGATCTATTGCATGCTGGACGTCAAGGCGCGCGGTGGGGACGTCCGCTGTTTCGTGCGCGAGTTGGAGCGTTGGGTGATCGACACACTTGCCGCCTTCAACGTCCGGGGCGAGATTCGCGATGGCCGGGTCGGGGTATGGGTGGCAAGGCCTGACCGACCGGGGCCGGACGGCACACCGAATGAGGACAAGATCGCCGCCATCGGCATCAAACTGCGCCGCTGGGTCAGCTTTCACGGCATCTCGATCAACGTGGAACCGGACCTGTCGCATTTCGAGGGAATCATCCCCTGCGGCATTCGCGACCACGGGGTTACCAGTCTGGTTGACCTTGGCCTGCCGGTCACCATGGCCGACCTTGACGCCGCCCTGATTGCCGCCTTTTCCAACCGGTTTCAGGGGGTCTGCGCCGACCACGTTGTCGCATAGCAGCACGTTGCTATTGCATATCAGGCCCCCACTCGCCCATGTTCCGGTCATGGAAAGCGCCAGAATGCGCATTTCCGCTTTCAAGAGGACACCATGACGAAACTCATCGTTCTTGCCTTTGCCGCCAGCGCCCTTGCGGCCCCCGCCTTTGCCGGTGACCCGGCAGCCGGCGAAGCCGCGTTCAAGAAATGCAAGGCCTGCCATTCGGTCATTTCCTCCGACGGGACCGAGATCCAGAAGGGCGGCCGCACCGGCCCGAACCTTTATGGCGTGATCGGCCGTGGCGTGGCCTCTGACCCCGACTTTTCCTATGGTGCCTCGCTTGCTGCCCTTGGCGCCACCGGTGCCGTCTGGGACGAAGCCAGCATTGCCGCCTACGTCGCCGACCCGACCGCCTATCTGAAATCGGCGCTGGGCGATGATGCGGCCAAGTCGAAGATGTCCTTCAAACTGGCAGCCGGTGGCGAGGACGTGGCGGCCTATCTGGCGTCGGTTGCCCAGTAAGCCATCCGTCTGCAAGCGAATCACGGGCGCGACCCTGCCGGGGTTGCGCCCTTTGCTTTTCTCGATGCTTCTGATCATTGATTTCTGCGCCCTGCGGCAAAGTCATCCATTGCGACCTTGACCTTGCGCGGCTAAAGACAAAGTCACAACGGGAACCGGGCGGGGAGTCATGCGCCCTGTCTACCGGCATGACGCAAACGATCAAACGGGAGCAGCCAATGGCGGACGCAGCCATCCACGGCCACGACAACCACGCAGACGGGCACCACAAACCGGGGTTTTTCACCCGCTGGTTCATGTCGACGAACCACAAGGACATCGGCATCCTTTACCTTTTCGCCGGGGGTCTTGTCGGCCTGATCTCGGTCTGCTTCACCGTCTACATGCGGCTGGAGCTGATGAACCCGGGCGTTCAATACATGTGCCAGGAAGGCGCGCGGTTCATTGCTGACGCCACCGCCACCTGCACCCCGAACGGGCACCTGTGGAACGTCCTGATCACCTATCACGGCGTCCTGATGATGTTCTTCGTGGTCATTCCGGCGCTGTTCGGCGGCTTCGGCAACTATTTCATGCCGCTGCAAATCGGTGCGCCGGACATGGCGTTCCCGCGGATGAACAACCTGTCGTTCTGGCTGTATATCGCTGGCACCTCGCTGGGTGTGGCCTCGATGCTGGCACCGGGCGGCGGTGGCGACCTTGGCACCGGCTTTGGCGGCGGCTGGGTTCTGTATCCACCCCTGTCGACCACGGCTGAAGGCGGCTATGCGATGGACCTTGCGATCTTCGCGGTGCACCTGTCGGGTGCCTCGTCGATCCTGGGGGCGATCAACATGATCACCACCTTCCTGAACATGCGCACCCCCGGCATGACCCTGCACAAGGTGCCGCTGTTCGGCTGGTCGATCTTCGTGACCGCATGGCTGATCCTTCTGGCGCTGCCGGTTCTGGCCGGTGCGATCACCATGCTTCTGACCGACCGCAACTTCGGCACCACCTTCTTCACGCCTTCGGGCGGCGGTGACCCGATCCTGTACCAGCACATCCTGTGGTTCTTCGGCCACCCGGAAGTCTACATCATCATCATCCCGGCCTTCGGGATCATCAGCCAGGTCATCGCGACCTTCTCGAAAAAGCCGATCTTCGGGTATCTGCCGATGGTCTATGCGATGGTCGCCATCGGGGTGCTGGGCTTTGTCGTCTGGGCGCACCACATGTATACCGTCGGCATGTCGCTGACCCAGCAAAGCTACTTCATGCTGGCGACGATGGTCATCGCGGTACCGACCGGGGTCAAGATCTTCAGTTGGATCGCGACGATGTGGGGCGGTTCGGTCGAGTTCAAGACCCCGATGCTGTTCGCCTTTGGCTTCCTGTTCCTGTTCACCGCCGGTGGCGTGACCGGGATCGTCCTTAGCCAAGCCGCCGTCGACCGCGCCTATCACGACACCTACTATGTCGTCGCCCACTTCCACTATGTGATGTCGCTGGGGGCCGTGTTCGGGATCTTCGCCGGGGTCTATTTCTGGATCGGCAAGATGTCGGGGCGTCAATACCCCGAGTTTGCGGGCAAGATCCACTTCTGGATGATGTTCATCGGCTCGAACCTGACCTTCTTCCCGCAGCACTTCCTGGGTCGTCAGGGCATGCCGCGCCGTTACATCGACTACCCGGAGGCATTCGCCTACTGGAACTGGTTCTCGTCGATGGGGGCGTTCCTGTCCTTTGCGTCCTTCATCTTCTTCATCGGCATCGTGTTCTACACCCTGCTGGCGGGCCGGAAGATAACCCAGAACAACTACTGGAACGAATACGCCGACACGCTGGAATGGACCCTGCCCTGCCCGCCGCCCGAACACACGTTCGAGCAGCTGCCCAAGCAAAGCGACTGGGACCACAGCCACGCACACTAAGCGTCGGTAAAAGACCAAGGCCCCGGGAGACGATCCCGGGGCCTTTTTCGTAGGGTGGGCAATGTTGCCTACCTTGCCCAAAGCTCCCCTTCCCGGACCCGCGCGATGCCCTACGAATGGCTTCCCCCCGACGGCGCGACCCAGCGCCTCCACCTCTGGCCGCACCGGTCGCTGAACCAGCGCGGCTTTGTCTGGTTCATCGGCCTGACCGCCGCCCTGATCGCCCTGCCGCTGTTCGGGGTGATCGGCAGCCCGGTGGTCTGGGCGCTGTTGCCGTTCCTCTTGGCCGCCATCTGGGGGGTCTGGCTTGCCCTGCGCAAGAACGGCCGCGACCGCGATATTGTCGAGAATCTGACGCTGACACCGGGCCTTGTCACCCTTGCCCGCCACGGCCCGATGGGCAAGCGGCAGGACTGGCAGGCCAACCCCTATTGGGTCCGCGTGACGCTGCATGTGACAGGCGGGCCGGTGCCCAACTACCTGACCCTGAAAGGCGACGGCCGCGAGGTAGAGCTCGGCGCCTTCCTCTCCGAAGACGAACGCATCCGGCTGCGCGATGACCTGAAGACCCGCATCGCCGCCTTGAGGTCGCAATAGTCGGCGAGTAGGCTGACCATAAAACAACTTGAGGTTACTTCATGCTTCGACGCGCCGCCGTGATCATGGCAATCTTTTGCACTGCGGTGCCCGCCAATGCCTTTGATATCTCTTTCGATTGGAACGGATTGAAGTCCTGCACCAGCGGCAGTCCGAACACTGTCACCAATCCCAGCTTTTCTCTGGTGGATGTTCCGGACGGCACTCAGTTCATTCGCTTCAAGCTGGTCGACAAGGACGCACCCGGTTTCGACCATGGTGGTGGAATCGTCCCCTACACCGGCCAAACGGTGATCGAAGCAGGCGCCTTCAAATACAAAAGCCCCTGCCCGCCAAACGGGCAACACCAATACGAATGGACAGCAACCGCACAAAGCAAGAAGTCCGGTGGGAAACTCGCGACTGCCAAGGCGGCACGCAATTACCCGGAAGACTAGCGGCAATTCTTGCAGACCCGCTCTCCGAAGGTCGGGATTTTCCCGGACCTTCGCCAGCCCGATTGACACCCTAGCCCAGCCGCGCCTTGACCAGACCGCCGACCGCGCCGAAATCCATTTGCCCGGTATAGCGGCCCTTGAGTGCAGCCATCACCTTGCCGCAGTCGCGGATGCTGGCAGCACCGGTTTCCGTCACAGCGGCCAGAATTGCGGCCTCGATCTCGTCCGTCGACATCTGGCGCGGCAGGAATTCCTGGATCACGCCGATTTCGGCCAGTTCCTTTTCCGCAAGTTCCAGCCGTCCGCCCTCTTCATAGGCGCGGGCCGATTCCTGGCGCTGCTTGACCATCTTGCCCATGATCTGCAGGATTTCCGGCTCGCCCACCTCGCCCGCGTCGGCCTGGCCCCGGATCGCGATCTCGCGGTCCTTGATGGCGGCGTTGATCAGACGCAAGGTGGACAGACGATCCACGGCCTTGGCCTTCATCGCTTCTTTCAGATCTGATTGCAGACGGTCGCGCAACAGCATGGACAAGACTTCCCGGTCGTTTCCCCGATTTGCGACTTTACAGGGATATCGTCGCAACCGCAACCGAATGCAATTTGACCAAGCCCCTGTTCTTGCAGGAAAACCCTTTTCGCTCTTGGGCTTGACCCCGCGCGCCCCTGCCCGTAGTTTCCGCCAAATTCCTGACAGGAGAGTCGACCATGCCCGCGCCGCGCGATGCTACCGCCTGCTTGGCCCTGTCCGATGGCACGGTGTTTTACGGCAAGGGCTTTGGGGCCACCGGTGAAACCGTCGCCGAACTGGTCTTCAACACCGCAATGACTGGCTATCAGGAAATTCTGACCGACCCGTCTTATGCCGGGCAAGTGGTGACCTTTACCTTCCCGCACATCGGCAACACCGGTGTCACGGCAGAGGACGACGAGACCGCAACCCCCGCCGCTGCCGGCATGGTGGTGAAATGGGACCCGACCGAGCCGTCGAACTGGCGCGCCACGGGGGAACTGACCGACTGGCTGACCCGCATTGGCCGCGTCGGAATTGGCGGCATCGACACCCGCCGCCTGACCCGCGCGATCCGCCAGCAGGGCGCGCCGCATGTGGCCCTTGCGCATGATCCGTCGGGGAAATTCGACATCGAAAAGTTGGTCGCCCGCGCCCGCGCCTGGAAGGGGCTTGTCGGCCTTGACCTTGCGAAAGACGTGACCTGCGCCCAAAGCTATCGTTGGGACGAGATGCGTTGGGCCTGGCCCGAAGGCTATACCCGCCGCACCGGCCCCGGTTTCCGCGTGGTAGCGGTGGATTACGGTGCCAAGCGCAACATCTTGCGCTGCCTCGCCTCGGTCGGTTGCGAAGTGACTGTACTGCCAGCCACCGCCACCGCCGAAGACGTGCTGGCCTTAAACCCCGAGGGCGTGTTCCTGTCGAACGGCCCCGGTGACCCGGCCGCAACTGGTGCTTATGCGGTGCCGATGATCCAAGGCGTTCTGGCGCGCGACCTGCCGCTGTTCGGCATCTGTCTTGGCCATCAGATGCTGGCTTTGGCCTTGGGGGCCAAGACCCGCAAGATGAACCACGGCCACCACGGCGCGAACCATCCGGTCAAGGACCTGACCACCGGGAAAGTCGAGATTACCTCGATGAACCATGGCTTTACCGTCGACGCCGACACCCTGCCCAAGGGCGTCTCGGAGACCCATGTCAGCCTGTTCGACGGCACCAACTGCGGCATCGCGGTCGACGGCAAGCCGGTCTATTCGGTGCAGCACCACCCCGAAGCTTCGCCAGGGCCGCAGGACAGCTTTTATCTGTTCGAACGCTTTGCCGAAGCCATGGCCAGCCGCCGCGCCGACTGATTCGGGATTAACGATCCGTTAACCCGGCGCGCGCATGATTGCCCCTTGGCAACCGCCGAGGAGCGTCATGGCAAGGGCCGAACGCCACATCTTTGCCGATCCCGGAATCGGGCCGCTGCCCCGGCGCGCGGTAGGGGCGCGGCTGTTGCAGAACGGCATGGTGTCGTCTGACGACGTGCTGCGCGCCCTGTCCGGCCAACGGCGGGAGGCTGCCCGTCTGCCCGATATCCTGCGCGCCCGTGGCTTTGTCCGCGAAGGCGACCTTCTTTCGGTGCAGGCCCAAACCTGGGGCGTTCGGGTCATTGACTTGGCGACCTCGCTGCCCGATCTGCGGCTTATTGATGCCGTCGGCGCGTTGACCTGTCTGCGATATGGGTTGGTGCCCTGGCGGCAGGTCGGGGATGTGACTGTCGTGGCCCTGTCGCGGCCGGAGGATTTCCCCCAAATCCGCCCAATGCTTGAGGCGACACTTGGCCCGGTCAGCATCGGACTTGCGTCCGAACAGGCCATCGTCGCGGCGGTGCACGCCTGGCGGGGATCAAGTCTGGCGCTGGCCGCCGAAAACCGGGTGCCTGTGACGGAAAGCTGCCGGACCTGGCCCCGGTTGCACCGCGCACCCCGCGCAATGGCGGTGCTTGTTGCAGGCTTCGGGCTGACGCTGGCCGCCCCGGTCGCGGTCGGGCTTGGGGTTCTGGCGCTTGCCCTTTTGTCGCTGGGGCTGGTCGTCGGGCTGAAACTTGCGGCCGTTGCCGCCGCCCTCCACGCGCCCAAGCCTGCACTGATACCCGACATGGCGGCCGACCCGCCCATCGTCTCGATCATCGTGGCGCTTTACCACGAGGCCGACATTGCCGCGCGGCTGGTCAAGCGGCTGGCGCGGCTGGATTATCCGGCCGATCTTCTGGATGTCATCCTTGCCGTCGAGGCCGAGGATCAGGTCACCCTTGCCGCCCTGACCCGGGCCGAACTGCCACCCTGGATGCGGGTGGTCACGGTGCCTGCGGGGGTGGTCAAGACCAAGCCCCGGGCCTTGAATCATGCTCTCAATTTCGCTCGTGGCGCGATCATCGGGATATATGACGCCGAAGACGCGCCAGACCCCGCACAACTGCGCAAGGTGGTGGCACGGTTTCAGCTGGCTGGCCCCGAAGTGGCCTGCCTGCAGGGGATCCTTGACTATTACAACCCGCGCACCAACTGGCTAAGCCGCTGTTTCACCATCGAATATGCCAGCTGGTTCCGGCTTATCCTGCCCGGCGTCGCGCGCCTTGGTCTGGCAGTTCCGCTGGGAGGAACGACCCTCTTTTTCCGCCGCACCGTGCTGGAGCAGCTTGGCGGCTGGGACGCCTATAACGTCACCGAGGATGCCGATCTTGGCATCCGCCTCGCGCGGCACGGCTACCGGACTGAATTGATTGCGACTGTGACAGAGGAGGAGGCGAATTGCCGTGCCCTGCCTTGGGTCAAACAGCGGTCGCGCTGGATCAAGGGCTACATGATGACCTGGGTGGTGCATATGCGCGCGCCGCGCCTGCTGTGGCGGCAACTTGGCCCGCGCGCATTCTTTGGGTTTCAGGTGATGTTTCTGGGCACTATCGCCCAATTCCTGCTGGCGCCGCTTTTGTTGTCTTTTCTGGTCGTGCCGCTCGGCCTTGCGCATCCCCTTCTGGCCGTACTTCCGACTTGGGTTGTCTGGGCGATGATGTCTGTCTTTGTCCTGACCGAGGTGACCAATATCACCGTCGGCATCATCGGCCTGCGGCGCACAAAGCATGACCTTGGCCTGTGGTGGGTGGCGACCATGTGCGTCTATTTCCCACTCGCCTCGCTTGCCGCCTACAAGGCTTTGTTCGAAATCGCGACCAAACCCTTTTTCTGGGACAAGACGACCCACGGCCTATTTGACTTTACAGCCGACAAGGCCTGAACGGAACCGGTCAGCGGATCTTCAACTCGCCCGCTTCGACCCGCAGGCGGGTCTCAAAGGCGCGGCTGATATGGATTTTCAGCGCCAGGTAAGCCGCGTCGCCATCTCCCGCCTCGATCGCGGCGACGATCATCGCGTGTTCGTCCAGCGCCACTTCGTCACGGCCTTCGGCGGCAAACGAGGTGTTGGCCATCAACGCCATCGACCGATGCACCAGATCAAGCTGCTGGACCAAAAACCGGTTATGGCTGGCCAGATGGATCTGCTTGTGAAACCGCTTGTTGGCGCGGGAAAGGGCACGCGGATCACCGCCCAGCAGGGTACGATCTTCGGCCACCATGCTTTTCAGGACGCGCACTTCTTCCGGCGTCGCGTGGCGGGCGGCAAGCCGGGCGGCAAGCCCCTCAAGTTCCGTGCGTACAGCGTAAAGCTCGGCCAACTGGTTGTGATCCAGGCTGGCCACGATAAGGCTGCGCCCATCGCGCGTCAGCATCGACTGGGTTTCCAGCCGCTGCAACGCTTCACGAACGGGAGTGCGCGAGACGCCCAGCCGTTCGGCCAACTCACTTTCGACCAGCCGGTCACCGGGTTTGTAAAGCCCGGCGTCAATGGCCTCAAGGATCAGGGTGTAGGCGTCTTTCTGCACGGCGCGGGCCTTTTGTCATCAGGGTGTGACCCTAGCCCGTCAGAGCCACCTCGATCAACCCTTCCCATCGCCGGGGCCTGCCGATAGACCAAGGTCATGAAGACAGATTTCGCACCCGTCACCACCTGGGTCTTCGACCTCGACAACACGCTTTACCCACCGTCGATGCGTCTTTTCGACCAGATCGAGGTGAAGATGACCGATTGGGTCATGGCCGCGCTCAGGGTTGACCGCGCGCGGGCTGACCATTTACGGGCGCATTACTGGCAGACCTATGGCACCACGCTGGCAGGCCTGATGACTGAACATGGCGTCGATCCCGGCCCCTATCTGACCGATGTCCACGACATCGACTTTTCCATCCTGACGCCGGAACCGGCCCTTGCCGATGCAATCGCCGCCCTGCCCGGCCGCAAGATCATCTATACCAACGCCTGCGTGCCCTATGCCGAAAAAGTCGTAGCCGCGCGCGGACTTGGTGGCCTTTTCGACGCGATCTACGGGGTCGAGGACGCCGCCTTTCATCCCAAACCCGAAGCCCGGGCCTTTGCCGCCGTTTTCGCTCGCGACGGACTGGACCCGACCCGCGCCGCGATGTTCGAAGATGACGCCCGCAACCTGTTGGTGCCTCATGCGCTTGGTATGCGCACCGTGCATGTAGCACCCGAACCTGCCCCCGCGCCGCATATCCACCATCATTCGAACGATCTTGCGGGCTTTCTTGGCCAGCTTCTGCGGCAGTCGAAGTAGTCCCGTCGCCTTTTGACTTGGCCCTCGGATCGGACTAAACCGCTTGGGAACATTTGTTAGCGGTCACAGCAACGTCTGGCCCCATACCGCCCCCGACGCCGCCAAGGAAAGGACCTCCATGACCTTCAAACCCGCCACATGGCCCCGCAAGCTTCGGTCGCAGGAATGGTTCGCCGGAACGTCGAAGGACGCGATCTACCATCGCAGCTGGATGAAGAACCAAGGCCTGCCCGCCGATCTTTTCGACGGTCGCCCAGTGATCGGAATTCTGAACACATTCAGCGAGTTGAACCCCTGCAACGCGCATCTGAACGACCTTGCCGAGCGTGTAAAGCATGGCGTCTATGAGGCGGGCGGGTTCCCGGTCATTGTCCCGGTCTTCAGTGTTTCCGAGTCCGGTTTCCGCCCTACCGCGATGATGTTCCGAAACCTTGCCGCCATGGCAGTCGAGGAAACCATTCGCGGCCAGCAGATGGACGGCGTTGTCTGCCTTGTCGGTTGCGACAAGACCACGCCGTCGCTTCTGATGGGGGCGGCAAGCTGCGATCTGCCGACCATCATGGCCTCGGGTGGGCCGATGCTGAACGGGTACTTCCGGGGCGAGCGTGTCGGGTCGGGCACGCACCTTTGGAAATTCTCCGAAGCCGTGAAAGCCGGTGAGATGACCGAGGCAGAATTTGTCGAGGCCGAGGCGTCGATGTCGCGCAGCCCCGGGTCCTGCAACACGATGGGCACCGCCAGCACCATGGCCTCGATGGTCGAGGCGCTGGGGATGACGCTTTCGGGCAATGCCGCGATCCCGGCCGTGGACAGTCGCCGCCGGGTGATGGCGCATCTGACTGGGCGGCGCATCGTGCAGATGGTGAAGGATGATCTGAAGCCTTCGGACATCCTGACGCGGGATGCGTTCCAGAACGCCATCCGCGCCAATGCGGCCATTGGTGGGTCCACCAACGCCGTGATCCACCTTCTGGCGATTGCCGGTCGGATGGGGATCGAACTTACGCTGAACGACTGGGACCAGTGGGGCCGCGATGTGCCAACCATCGTCAACCTGATGCCGTCGGGCAAATACCTGATGGAGGAATTCTTCTATGCCGGCGGCCTGCCTGCCGTGATCAAGCGGCTGGGCGAGTCGGGGCTCTTGAACAAGGATGCCCTTACCGTTTCGGGCGGTCCGGTCTGGGATGAGGTCAAGGACACCCGTATCGACAACGATGACGTTATCCTGCCGGCCGAAAAGGCGTTGACCCAGTCGGGTGGCATTGTCGTGGTCAAGGGCAACCTTGCCCCGGATGGCGCCGTCCTGAAACCTTCGGCCGCAAGCCCGCACCTGATGCAGCACCGCGGCCGGGCTGTCGTGTTCGAGGATATCGACGACTACAAGGCCCGCATCAATGACGAGGCGCTCGACATTGACGAGACCTGCGTCATGGTCATGAAGATGTGCGGCCCGCGCGGCTATCCCGGCATGGCCGAGGTTGGCAACATGGGCTTGCCGCCCAAGGTCCTGCGCAAGGGGATCACCGACATGGTCCGCATCTCGGACGCGCGGATGTCTGGCACGGCGTATGGCACTGTGGTCCTGCATACCTCGCCCGAGGCGGCCCGGGGTGGCCCGCTCGCCGTGGTGCGGAACGGCGATTTCATCGAGCTTGATGTCGTCAACCGCCGCTTGCATCTGGACATCCCCGAGGCCGAACTTGCTGCCCGCCTTGCCGCCTGGACCCCGCCGGTAGCACCACCCGCCAGCGGCTATGCCAGACTTTACCATGACCATGTGCAGGGTGCCGACAAAGGCGCCGACATGGACTTTCTGGTCGGCTGCCGGGGCAATGCCGTCGCGCGGGAGAGCCATTGATGAAGCTGGCCCTTGTCGGCATCGGCAAGATCGCGGTTGACCAGCACGTCCCCGCGATCAATGCCAGCCCTGATTGGGTGTTAGCCGCCACCGTCAGCCGCAATGGCAATGTCGCGGGCATCGAAAGTTTTACCACAATCGAGGGGATGCTGAACGCCCGCCCCGAAGTAGAGGTCGTTTCGCTGGCCCTGCCCCCTGTGCCGCGCTTTGCCTATGCCAAGGCCGCCTTGCTGGCAGGAAAGCATGTGATGCTGGAAAAGCCGCCGGGGGCAACTCTGGCGGAAATCCATGCTCTGCAAGCGCTTGCGGCAGCGCGTGGCCTGACGCTTTACGCCACCTGGCACAGCCGGATGGCCCATGCGGTTGCGCCGGCCAAGGCCTGGCTTGTGGGCAAGACCGTCACCCGCGCCCATATCACCTGGCGCGAGGATGTCCGCAAATGGCACCCCGGTCAGGATTGGGTCTTTGAGCCGGGCGGCATGGGAATCTTTGATCCCGGCATCAACGCGCTGTCGATCCTGACTGAAATCCTGCCCGCGCCAGTCCACCTGACCTCGGCCGAGCTGGAATTTCCCGCCAACCGCCAGACCCCGATCGCGGCCCGGCTGGTTTTCTCGGACGGGGTAACGGCGGATTTTGACTGGCGTCAGGTTGGCTTGCAAACCT
>CAIXBE010000155.1 GCA_903917595.1 uncultured Rhodobacterales bacterium | reverse complement strand
TGACAGATCGAAGTTCTCGGCCAGTAGATCGTTCAGTTCGGCGGATAGCAGCGCCTCATCCCAGGCCCCAAGTTCGGTCAGCTTGTTGTCCGCGATCCGATAGGCCCGCCGCTGCGCCTCGGTCAGATGCCCCAGTACGATGACCGGTGCCTCGGCCAACCCGAGCTGGGTCGCCGCCAGCACCCGGCCATGACCCGCGATCAGCTCGCCGTCCTCCGCCACAAGGCAGGGCACCGTCCAGCCGAACTCGGCCATGCTGGCCGCGATCTTCGCAACCTGATCCGCGCCATGGGTCTTGGCGTTGCGGGCATAGGGCTGGAGCCGCGCAAGCGGCCATTGCTCGATGCGCTCCGGGGCGAAGCTGAGGGGCATGGGGGCGTCCTGTTGCGGGATGGGCTGGCATGCGGCCTGGGCTCCGGATGCGGAATCCAGGCTGGACTTCATCGGTCGCGGGAGCCCAGGGGTATCCACCCCGGAGTCCAGAGGCCAAGTCTATGTTTTATTGTGGTATTTCAGAGTTTTTGGGGTGGCTTCCGATAGGGGTGGCTTCCCAAAAAAACGGGTCTGACGCTAGCGAAGTTGCGAGCTTCGCCCCCCAGCATACCGCAGCAGTACGAAGGGACCCGTTCAATTCCGATGGAGCGCATGTCGCGCAAGCTTGAATAAACGCGCAATCAGAACGTCGGCTTCGGTTTTCGCGTCCAAACCGTGCAGAAGACCGAACCCTCTTCCCCCACACCTCCCGCGATCTTATCGTTTTTATAGCGTCCTGGCCGGCAACTGTCTTGTCTTTCGGTGTCTCGCCATAAAATGTCCCGGCAGCACGCAGAGGGTTGACACCGCAGGGTTGCTTATCAGCCCTCGAGAGGTGCCACGAGTCCGCAAAGCCACTCCGCGAAATGCTCCTCGCTCACCCGCAGCACCGCCGTGCCGGGCGATCTGGTGATCGTGAATGATCAGGATCGCCTGGCCAGGCACCCAAACCGGTGACTTCACACACGCGCCTGCAGCATGTCGCGGTTTTCATCCATGACGATCTGAGCGGCGGCCAATGCCGCGGCCCGTTCAGGATTGTGCGGGGTGATCTTCAGGCTGCCGTCATCCCCCCGCACGATGTAGACAGTGTCCCCTTCCCGGGCATCGAGTGCCGCGAGCATTTCGCTCGACAGCGTCACGACGGCGGAGTTGCCAACTTTGCGAATACGGGTTTCGAACATGTGCGCCTCCGAAGGATATACGAAAGTGTATACTCTTTGGGGAACTGTCTGGCTAGGTTGAGGCGCCACGCACTGTGGCGTGGCACCCCTGTTAAGCAGTTTTTGCAATGACAAACTCCATCGAGCGCTTCTTTGGCGGGATCAGCCCACTCAGTCGCCAAACGATGACAGCCAACCCAAACTCGTACCGTCGGTTCGCTGTTGCCCGCCCGATACCCTGTTCCCAGCAGATCCCTTTCCAGACCTTTCGATTTGCCCGGGCCCAAAGGATTTGTGCGATGTCCTTCTCAAGCCATCGCAGCCAGAGCATCGCTTCGTCGGCCTGGGTGATCATCCTTGGTGATGGCAGCGGCCGTTTCATCTTCGGTTCCTGCTCCACCAGATCGGCAAAGCTGGAGAGGTAGTCTGGCCAGGTGCTCGCGTAGCCTTGTGGGCGCACGGGCGGCAGCGATTTCATGACCTCGGCCGCCAGTTCCAGACGATCAGCGACTTGGGCCCTTGTCCAATCATCCATGGCGCACCCCCCTGCCCTGCAGACGTTTTCCGTAGAGCCTGGCACCCAGTTGCTCGACCAATTCGCGCTCGGGCCATGTCAGCCGGTGATCATCCACATTGACGGCGAGCAGGCCCTGCTCCAGCCAACCGTCGCGCTTGACCTGATCAGGATCACGGCGCTCGCCGCCGTAGCCTTTTGGGTGGAACCGCATACTCATCATGCCTGCCCTCCCTGCGTCTCGATGGCCCAGAGCAGGATGGCGATAGCATCGGCCTCGTTGTCATCGACAGGGCTGAAGCCACGAGAGCGTGCCGCAGCAATCATCGCCTCTTTCGGCGCGTTGCCCTTGCCTGTCGCATGAAGTTTGATAGTCCCAACCGGCACGCCTTGGTATGGCACACCACGCAGTTCAGCCCAGCTGGTCAGCGAGGCCATGAGACCCCCATACACGTGGGCCGCGTCGGTTCCTGCGTGTCGGCGGACCTCTTCGAACCAGATCGCCTCGATCGGGCCGGCCAACCGGTCGATCTCTGTCAGCCAGTTGGTGAACCGCAGATAGCGCATGCCACCGCCATCATAGCGGCCGGGTTTGAAGCTGGTCGTGCCGCTGGTGATCAGGCCGTCGTAGCCGCGCAGGGCCCAGCCGGTGGTGGTGCCGAGATCGAGCGCCAGGCTAGTGCGCGGGGTTTGTGTGGGTTGGGTCATACAGACCTCCTCTTCGGTTTGGCGAGCGAGGCGAGAGGGCTGGCCGGTGAAGGCTGCGGTCTCGCCAGGCCCCGAAGGGTGGGTCAAGTTTAGTCAAATCGTCAAAACGCGAAATTGACGGAAGTTTGACGGAAGTTCGTAGTTATAGTATTGTTTTTATTATATATAAATACTTATGTCATATAGTCATCTCTCTCTAGAGGGAAACTCCGATCAGCTTTGCCCCTGCGAGTGGATGGGGAATAAGGTTTCTTCTAGATGACGGAATGACGGAAGTTTATTGTTCCATTATTTCATGATCTTGACCCCCATCTTCCGTCCTTTGACGCTACATTTGACGTTGTCGTAAGTCTTACCCGATACGGTAGACATCAGCGCTGCGCCCTTTGGTCTGGGTGCTAACGCTGATGATCTGTTCGCTTTCAATCAGGGTCTGCAGAACCTCCTGGCGCACCCGCAGATCCAGGAACTGGGTTTTGCGAGTCAGATCGCGGCGCCTTATCCCTTTTCCGCCAGCGGCCCGAACGATCTCCAGCACCTTCTTGTGATGCTTTTCGGTGCGTGTATCCGCCAGATGCCGCTCCGACTGCAGCAAGAGCGTACCAATGCAGTGGGCAACCAGCTCCCGTGCCCAGAGCGCATCCGGCTCGCGAATGACCGGCGCATAAGGATTTGCGCTGACCGCTTTGATCAACGCAACCTTGGCCGCGTTTTCCCAGACACGCGCAAGCACTGCGCCTTGCTCCGTGCCGACCGCCGCACGCTGACGTGCCGTCATCTCAAGATCGAGATCATCAAAAACCGCCAGAGCGGGCGGATCCATTTCCACCAGGAGCGGCGCGGGCACAATGGTCGCGCTTCCCGTCTGAGCAAGGTTGCCGCGATTGCTGCTGCCAGCGTTGGCAATCGCCTTGAGCGCATCGAGAAGCGGTTGTGGCACATCCCTGAGCGAGCGCGGAGTTCGATTCCGATCAGGAATATCGTCTTCGCTTCTGAACACAAGAAACCGCGCGAGGCTTCCATCCTGCAAGGAGCCAGTGGAGAGCGACTCCCAAAACGGACCCGGTGCGGTCACCCCATGCACACAGGCACAGGGCTGGATGATGTCCTGGCGTGGTCGTTCCTTCTGATCCGCATACTCCGCGCCCATAAACGTCGTTGCCGCGCTGGTTGCGAGCTCAGTGAACAGATCCCAGATTTCCGACAGATGCTTTGGCGCGCGATGCTTGTCGACGACGTTAGCCATGAACTTGCCAAACTCATCGATCTGAAACAGTGACGCCGGTTGTCGGGTGAGCGCGGAGATCAGCCCCGCACCGGAGGCTATGCGCTCCCCGCCAAGATGCGACGCAAATCCAGCCTGTGCGAACATCTCCTTGATCGCCTTGCGGGCATGATCCTTTCCGCCCCCGCTTTCCGCAAGGCCGATCACGTACAGATTTGAGCGCAGATCGCTATCAGTGCGCACCTTGCGCCCCATCAATGTGCCAAGCGCGGTGAGGGAGGCACCGACCGCCAGCCAAGGCTGGGGCCGGATCGCACTGGCCAGAATATGCTCGATCATCATCGCCAGTGCCCCATCAAGCTGCGAAAGGGGTGGGGGCGGCGGTACGCTGACAGCTTGTTCCTCCATTTCCCGGTCCTCAGAGCCAGGAGCTTCGCCCAATCTCGACAGCAGCCCCGCCGCCGGATGGCCCCCTCCTTCGGGCATGCTGCCGTCCAGACGCAGATCGGGCTCGGGCTGCCATCCGCGCTCCATGGCGAGATGGTAGATTGTGCCTGCGCCGATCCGGTCCGGCTTGAAGCTGGCCCAGGCTTTGGCTGTGGTCGAGGGCATGTCTTTCGCCGCCTGGGCGGACCAATCAGCAAAGAGATCGGCCCCCGCCTCGCCAAGCGAACCTTTCAGCGCCATGCCGATGCGCATCCAGCTGTCATAGTCGAGCTCGGCATTGGGCAGCCATTCGAGCGCTGCCTGGATGGCGGGCGCAGTTCCTATTTGGCTGTGGCTGCGCAGATGCTCGGCTGCAGAGCTACCCGCCGCAATCCCACGCTGGCGCAGGGTCTCGGGCAGAAGTGCATAGGCCTCCTCCAGAAAGGCAGCTGCCGCTTCTGCCGTGATCTCTGGCAGATCGTTTATGTCGATGTCGGCCAGCCCTTCCTCGGGCCAAGCATAGGGCAGGCCTGTGTCAGGGTGGTTTGCATAGGCCACAAACTGCTGGCCGAGACAGAGCACCTCCAGCGGATGGCGCTTTATGCCCCTGAACGACTCAGACGCGCGATAGACCAGCATGCGCTTCGGGGCCTTTCCAATCCGCAGGGCGGGTGTTTCGCCCAGCCGGTCCCGCGCAAGTCGCTCGATCTGCAACGCTAACTCCGCGTCCTCGGTTATATCAATGTCGACCGCAGCAACCGCCCCCCCGACGATGCCGATGCCGCACTCCGGCCAGCTGGACCATGTCGCGACCTCCACATCCGTGGTGGGCCGATCGGCATGGCGGTTCCATTCGGGGTAATCCGCCCATGCACCCCGTTTGAGCTGCCCCGGTTTCTTGGTGCCCGGGATGATCGGCAGGATGGCATAGCCGTTGGCGACAAGCCGTGCGCCGAAGCGCGCCATGAAAGACGTCTCGCTCATCAGAAGGGGATCCCCGGGGTCATGGCGTCGAGCCGCGCACGGTCTTTGGCCGCAAGCTCACGCAGGTGGTCGCAATATCCGGTGATGACCGCATCGATGAAGCGGTCCCACTCGGTCTCAGTCAGGCTGGCCAGATCGGACTGGCCGAGGCCTTCGAGGTACTCGCCGCCCTGCAGGCCGCCGACGGTCATGGCCTCGCTCTCGTTCGGAGTGGGATCGATCATGCCCCGCCTCCCATGGCAGATGTTCTGGCAGTCCCGGCTGCAAAGGTGTTTCCGGCTGGTAGCCCGTCGCGGGTCCGCGCGGGGGAAGACCGGGTTGAACCAGCCAAAGCCGCGAGGTTCCCGGTGGCAGATAGCGCAGAGGCCGGAGTGGGATTGGCGCATGGGTCAAACCTGTAGCCGGTGATTTCAAAATAGCGGCCCGAGGGGCGAACCGAGATATCGCTGGGGCGTGCGAGCCGTGCCGCTTGTGCGATGGCCTCGTCGACGCTCAGGGGCACGGGCAGATCCGGCGCGCGCTTGCGCCACCAATCGGTCGCCTTCTGGTGCGCGTAGCCCGGATGCTCAAAGCAGACCCATTCGCTGTGGCTGTTCAGGCCGCAGCTGTAGGTCACCTTCAGCGAAGGCAGCCCGCCCAGCTTGTCATGGCGGCTGTAGGAAACGCCATGAACCGGCAGCCATTGTGGCGTCTTCGGGGACAGGATCGGCAGCGTGGCGGCGGTGGGGGCGATCTTCACCTCGCGGGCCGGGAAGATGTGGCCGCAATCCGGGCATTCCATCGCCGAGAGCGTGAGGATGCTCTCGCACCTCGGACAGACCTTCGTTGGTGCGTCACCCCCGCCAGCCTCTCCGGGGCGCTTAGGGCGCACCAGATCGATGGGCCCATGGCGGCGGACATTGCCGGCAAAGTCCAGGACCAGACAATTCTCCTTGCCTGGTGCCAGCCGCGTGCCCCGGCCGACCATCTGCACATAGAGCCCTGCAGACTTGGTGGGGCGCAGGAGCGCGATCAGATCAACAGCCGGCGCGTTGAAGCCCGTGGTTAGCACGCCCATCGAAGCAAGCGCGCGGATTTCACCGCACTTGAAGGCGGCGATGATCGCGTCACGCTCCTCCTTCGGTGTGTCGCCAAAGATCGTGCGGCAGGTGATGCCCCGACATCCAAATTCCTCAGCCACATGGCGTGCATGCTCAACGCCTGAACAGAAGGCCAGCCAGGATTTGCGGTTTTGCCCATGTTCGATGATCTCGGTGACCGCCGCGCGGGTGATGACGTCCTGATCGACCGCCGCCGCCAGATCACGGGCAATGAAGTCACCGGCACGGGTGCCCACCTTCGAGACATCGAACCGGGTCTTGGGCTGCTTTGAGACGAGCGGGCTGAGATAGCCCGCATCAATCAGCTCTCGCACCGGGGCTTCATAAGCGATGTCTGTGAACAGCGCCGATTTGCCCTCGTGCAGCATGCCGCAATCGAGCCGGAACGGCGTGGCGGTGAGGCCGATTACCTTGAGCGCCGGATTAACCTGCGCCAGCCCGTCCAGAAACCGGCGATACATCGTGC
>CAIXBE010000154.1 GCA_903917595.1 uncultured Rhodobacterales bacterium | reverse complement strand
CAGCGCGCAGCGCGGTTTCGTGTCGACGGAAGACCGGGATGTCCTCGCGGAGCTGGTCGAGAGTCTGCGGCGAATGGAAAACCCGGAACAGCCTGAGCACCCGCAGGAAGGCCAGTCCCTCGCCCCAGATCGGGACCAGAAGCGAGACGATGACCAGAATGTCCGCTACCCCCCAGAAGCTTAAGACGTCTTTCAGCGGCTTGCGTGAAATCCAAAGCCGGGCAAGGAAATCGGCAAGGAAGACCAGACCGATGGCAAAGTCGATCCGCATGTGTTGCGCGCCGCGTTCCAGAAAGGACGAGGCGACAAGCCAGAAAACCGTCAGCAGATCGAAGCCAAGTAGAAGATAGCGAAAGCGGTCGCTGGTCTGGCCGGCACCTTCGTAAAGGCGGCGGAGGCGGCTTTGCAGACTGGGCGAGGTCATGCGTCTGGGGTCCTTGTGGTCCGGTCGTCGGCCAAGCTTAGCCCGGAACGCGCGGACTGTCAGGCGGGAAGGGCCGGGTGTTGACCCCGGCCCATCCGTTCAGTGGTCGGCCTTCGAGGCGGCGGCCTTGATCTCGTCGGTTGCGTCCGCAGCCCCGTTGAAGAAGGCGTTCAGCAGGACGGCGGTGATCGAGGCCAGAAGGATGCCACTTTCGATCAGCGGGTGGATGTCATGCGGCATCCACTGTTTGAAGTTCGGCGCGACCAGCGGGATCATCCCCATGCCGATGGCGACCGCGACGATAAACAGGTTGTTGCGGTTCTTGGAAAAATCGACGCCCGCAAGGATGCGGATGCCGGTGGCGGCGACCATGCCGAACATGACAAGGCCCGCGCCACCAAGCACCATGGTCGGGATGGATTCAACCAGCGCGCCCATCTTGGGCACGAGGCCAAGGACGATCAGGATCAGGCCTCCGGCGACGCAGACAAAGCGGCTTTTGATCCCCGTGACCCCGACAAGGCCGACGTTCTGGCTGAACGAGGTATAGGGAAAGGTGTTGAAGATGCCGCCGATCAGCGTGCCTAGTCCGTCGGTACGAAGGCCGGCGGAAAGGGCGGGCTGGTCGACCTTTTTGCCGGTCATGTCGCCAAGCGCAAGGAACATGCCGGTGCTCTCGATCATCACCACGATCATCACAAGCGTCATGGTGATGATCATCACCAGATCAAAGGTCGGCATGCCGAAGTGGAACGGCGTGATCATGCCGAACCACGAGGCGTCCGCGACCTTGGCGAAGGTCATCTTGCCCAGGGCAACGGCGATGAGACCGCCAATGACGATACCAAGCAGCACGGAGATATTGGCGACGAAGCCCTTTGCAAAACGGGCGATCAGCAGAATCGAGGCCAGGACGATGGCCGAGATGCCGATGTTGCCCAAGGGCGCGTAAAGCTCGTTGTTCATCGTCGCCGCTGCGGCGAGTTTCGCGGGGATTTCCGGCACGCCGGTCACGGTGCCTGCGGCAAGGCCTTCGGTCACGGCCTTCAGCCAGTCGGCGTGGGCCGGGTCAATGATCTGCGGCGCGGTCGGGCCGACGGGGTTGCCGAAGATCCAGTTGATGCCGATCCGCATCAGGCTGATCCCGATGACGAGGATGATCGTGCCGGTGACCACGGGCGGGAAGAAGCGCAGCAT
>CAIXBE010000153.1 GCA_903917595.1 uncultured Rhodobacterales bacterium | reverse complement strand
GGTCAGTCCAGCTAAGTGATCGGTGGCTTTTGATGCCCGCTGGTAGAAAGGGAGGGCAGCGCTTTCTGGTGCCGGTACCGCTTGGCACGCTCGGCGGCTCTGGGCACGCAAAGGGTTTTGCCTATTGGCTTGTCCTTTATTGGTAAGCTGTTCAGGGCGCTCGAGATTTAATGACATCGACGCCAGCGGACCGGACCGGCTGCAAGTTCGGGGCAGATCAACGCAACCGAACCGGTCAGCAATCAATCGCCTCCGCTATCCTCGCGCCTAGGTCAAGGATTACCCCAAGGCCGCACCTTCGGCATTCCCCCGGTCACCTCCATCTCCCGCAGCATCCCGCCCGCCAGCAGCCCAACGCGTACCCAATCAAGCGCCAGCCTCCAATCATCATAGCCGCGCCGTGCGGATGCGATCTGTTCCGGATGCGGCCGCCAGGTGACTGGGCAAGCCAGCAACTCGACCGTTCGCCACTTACCGCGCGTCTTCACCCGCTCTGTGCCGATGACGATGGCCGTCGCCCGCTCACCATGTTGGTTGTTCTTGGTCTCCATCGGGACGCAGCGCGGCATGGCGCCGGGCATCCAGTCGGGGGTCATGCCAGCGCGCGCCAGTTCGGCCACCTGGATTGCCATGCGGATGCCACCAAGACCATCAGGCATGCCTGCGACGGTGGCGGCGATCACCTCGGCATCGGGATGGGTGTAACTGCCCATCTTGTGCTGGCCGCCGTCGACCTTGCAGCCCAGCGCGGCACGTTGCAGCAGGACGTACTCCAGGCCGAAACCCAACCCTTCCTCGGCCCCGTCTTTGCGCAGAGGCAGTTCCAACTGCGCTTGTTCCACGCGGAACGCCCATTCCAGGACCGCCTGCACGCCCAGCGCGCGTTTCACCCGTGCGCCGCCTGCGCGCCCGATCCGTCCCTGCATGCTCATGGCAGCATTCCTTCAAAGAGGCTCATCTGCGCTGGGCCCGTCGGCCCATCCGCCGGTCGCCAGATCCACGGGCCCGAGGCCATGGGCAGCTGCGAGAGCGCGCCACGCATGTGCTGCTGCCAGAGGGTGAACTCCGTTGCTGAGCAGGCGCAAAGCGCGTGCCCGATGGGCCAGCCCATCAGCCATCCGACGAAGAGCGGGTTCAGCCGCCGCCGCGACCGGCCCTTCAGGATCCGCCGCGAGACGACGCGCCCATGTGAGGCAATCATCGAAGCCCAGAGCGGGCGCGAGATCGGGGCGTGATGCGAGGGCCGCAGCCCATCCGGCGTGATCACCAGGGCCGGGTGGGTGAAGCCCTGTTCTGCCCGGTAATGCAGGATATCCATCCGTGACTTGCCGTCGGCGCGGGTCACGCTGGCTGGACTGCTGCCCTTCCAGTTCTGGGCCGCCGGGGTGGGCCATTGGATCGCCTGCCCACTCAGCTTCGGCTCGCCTCGGCTGTTGATCTTGCCGCGCAACCGGTCGACCTGATCGTCTGCCACCGGTGTTTGCCATTGCGCTGCCTGCGCTGGCAGCGGTGGCGTCCCGCCGGAGCCATAGCTCTGGCCCGGACCACCCTTCGCGCCATCCGATCCCTTCGGCGTCGACCAGTTTGTGATGCCCAGCGCCAACGCTTCCGCCTTGCGGGTAAAATCGCTGTTGCCCGCCGGGTTGTACCGATCCGTGCCCGGATGCAGGCTCATTGGTGTGGGCCAGGATGAAAATTCGGAGCCGCTGGTGCGGCGCACCGACTTCTGCCGCGCTGAACAGGCCCGCCGCAGGCGTGTAGCCCATGCCCCAAAGCTCTCGCAGGACGGATTCGAGCCCGAGGGTGACGTGACCGGGAACGTTTTCGAGGAACACCCATTCCGGCAAACACTCCGCGATGACACGGGCGACCTCGGGCCAGAGGTGCCGGGGATCATTGGCACCGCAGCGCTTTCCGGCGGCGCTGAAGGGCTGGCAGGGGTATCCGGCCAGGATGATGTCGAAGGCACCGCGGAAGGGCCGGGCATCGAAACTGCGCAGGTCATCCCAGATCGGAGCAGGGGCGAAGTATCCTGCGCGCTGGGCGGCGACGAGAACGCTGCGGGGATAGACTTCCCACTCGACGAAAGCACGGGTGTGGTAGCCTGGTTCGGCGAGCATGACGCCCAGATCCAAGCCTCCGCCGCCTGCGCAGAGGGACAATCCGTGCCGGGGACGTGACACCATGCCATTCACCGCACCCCTCGCAACCGGAGGCGTTCTGGGGTGACGAGACCACGGTTCAGCATGGTGTCGCGCATGGTGTTGCTGATCGCGCTGACCGGCAGGT
>CAIXBE010000152.1 GCA_903917595.1 uncultured Rhodobacterales bacterium | reverse complement strand
CCTTCATAAACACCACGGGGATCATGTGAACACGGTCGTCTTCCTGCGCAGACTCATCCTTCAGGCGCTGCCCGTGCTTTTCGGGATTGTGCTTGTCGTGTTTCTGGTGGTGCGTCTGATACCGGGTGATCCGGCCCGCATCATGCTGGGCATGCGGGCGACAGACGAAAGCATTACCGAACTGCGGACGGCCCTGGGGCTTGATCTGCCGATCTGGCAGCAATTTGCCTTCTTTGTCGGTAACATCTCTCAGGGAGAGCTTGGCACATCCCTGTTCTACCGCCGGCCAGTGACCGAGGTCATATTCGAGCGTTTGCCGGTGACGGTGTCCCTCATCGGGTTTTCGGTGTTCCTGTCGGTCCTGATTACCGTGCCCCTCGCCATGGCTGCCGCCGTCCGGCAGGACAGCTGGATCGACCAGATCGTGCGCGGCATCTCGACCCTCACGCTGTCCATGCCCGGCTTCTGGCTGGGGCTGAACCTTCTGATCCTCTTCGCTGTGATCTATCCATTTTTCCCGATTTCGGGCTTTGGCCGCGGGTTCGGCGATATCCTGTGGCACCTGACCTTGCCCGCGGTGACCATCACCCTGTCGCTGGCCCCGATCCTGATCCGCACGCTCCGCGCCGCGCTGATCGAGATCATGCATGCGCCCCATGTGGAATATGCCCGCACCAAGGGCCTGTCACAGGGCCGGCTGATCCGGCGCCATGTGCTGCGCAACGGCCTTCTGTCGACGGTCACGATCCTGGGGGTCAATATCGGCTGGCTGATCGGCGGTTCGGTGGTGGTGGAAACGGTGTTCAGCTTGCCCGGGATTGGCGCCCTGATCGTGAGTTCGATTTCGGCACGTGATTACCCGATGATTCAGGGAATCGCGCTGATCTTCGGTCTGCTGGTCGTCATCATCAACCTATTGACCGACCTAGTCTATTCCGCGCTCGACCCGCGTGTGAGCTATGACTGAGGCCGTGGCGCTGTCCCTGTCCAATGGGCCGGACTCGCGAAAGGCGGCCGTCTGGCGCAAGCACACGGGCCTCATCGTCGGCGCGACACTGCTAGGCGTGATCCTGCTGTCGAGCCTGTTCGCCGGCTTCATCAGCCCGCATGATCCGCTGCAACATGACCTGCGCAACACGCTTCAGCCGCCACGCTGGGCGCATCCCTTCGGGACCGACAATTTCGGCCGCGACATCTTTTCCCGCGTTCTCCACGCTGCGAAGCTTGACCTGATGATCGGCTTTCTGTGCGTGTTGTTTCCGTGGATGCTGGGCACTGTGCTTGGCGCGATTGCGGGCTATTTCGGCGGGGCAGTCGATACGGTCATCATGCGCGTGGTGGATACGTTCAGCGCCTTTCCCTTCCTTGTCATGGTGATCGGGATCATCGCCATCCTCGGGCCCGGCCTGATGTCGATGTACATCGCTTTGACGCTGGCCGGGTGGTCGATGTACGCTCGGCTTGTCCGGGCCGAAGTTCTGGTGGTCAAGAAGGCAGAATACGTGCTGGCCGCGCGCGCACTGGGGTATCTGCACGGGCGGATCATGTTTCGGCACATCCTCCCCAATGTCATCACGCCCACGATCATCTTTGCGATGACCGACATTGTTCTTGTGATCCTTTCGACGACGTCCTTGTCCTTCCTCGGCCTCGGGGTGCAGCCGCCCATGGCGGAATGGGGCATCATGATCTCCGAAGGCAAAGGCTTCATCCTGACCGCGTGGTGGATGGTTACCCTGCCGGGTCTGGCCATCGTCCTGGTCGGCCTTGCGCTCAGCCTGCTGGGTGACGGCATAGCCAAGCTCCTGCGGGAGCGTGCATGATGGCCCTCCTCGACATCCGCCACCTGACAACGCAGATCCCCACCCCGCGCGGGACGCTGACCGTGGTGGACGACGTGTCATTCACCGTGGACGCAGGCGAATGCTTTGGCCTTGTGGGCGAATCCGGGTCCGGCAAGAGCATGACGATCAAGTCGATTCTGGGCCTGATCCCGCCACCGGGGCGGGTGACAGGGGGCGCGGTGCTGCATGACGGGCAAGACCTGACACTGCTGTCACCACGCGCGATGAACGCGATCCGGGGCCGGGGGATTGCAACCATCGTGCAGGATGCGTCATCGGCCCTGAACCCCGTCCTGCGGATCGGCAAGCAGATCGCCGAATCCATGCTGGAGCATGGCATTGTCCGCACAAGGGCCGAGGCGCGTGCCCGCGTGATCGACCTCATGGCCAAGGTCGGCATTCCGGCGCCCGAGACGCGGATCGACGACTATCCGCACCAGTTTTCCGGAGGCATGTGCCAGCGCGTTGTGATTGCGGCGGCCCTGTCCTGCAATCCGGGGCTCATCCTTGCGGACGAACCGACCACCGCGCTTGATGTGACGATACAGGATCAGATCCTGAAACTCCTCGTGGCACTCCAGCACGATCTGGGTCTTGGCCTTGTCCTTGTCACGCATGACTTGGGCGTCGTGGCGCAGACCTGTCAGCGCGTCGCCGTGATGTATGCCGGCCAGATTGTAGAGATGGTG
>CAIXBE010000151.1 GCA_903917595.1 uncultured Rhodobacterales bacterium | reverse complement strand
GCAAGACAGGACAGCAGCGTCGACTTGCCCGACCCGCTTTCGCCGACGATGCCCAGCACCTCGCCCGGGTAAAGGTCAAATGATACATCGGCGCAGCCGATGCGGGCACCGTAGAATTTCGACAGGCCTTGCACCTGAAACAGCGGCTGGTCGGTTAGTGTGCGGTCATGGACGGTCATTGTTCAACCTCTGACAGGGGCGTGCCAAGGCGGCCCAGATGGCCCGCTTCACGCCGTGAGCGGCAGAAATCGGTGTCCGAGCAGACGAACATCCGGCTGCCCTGATCATCGGTGATCACCTCGTCGAGATAGCTGTCTTGCGCGGCGCACAGGTCGCAATCATGCGCGGCTTTCGAGGCGACAAACGGGTGGTCGTCGAAATCAAGGCTGACGACATGGGTATGCGGCGGCAAGGCATAGATTCGCTGTTCGCGGCCCGCGCCGAAAAGCTGGATCGCTGGGTTGTCCGACAGTTTGGGGTTGTCGAATTTCGGGATCGGCGAGGGGTCCATCACATAGCGCCCCTCGACCTTGACTGGGTAGTCATAGCTGGTCGCAATAGTGCCGTGCCGGGCGATGTCTTCGTAAAGCTTCACATGCATCAGGCCGTATTCTTCCAGTTCGTGCATCTTGCGGGTCTCGGTCTCGCGCGGTTCAAGGAAACGCAGGGGTTCGGGGATCGGCACCTGATAGACAAGGATCTGGCCCTTGGTCAGCGCGGTTTCAGGGATGCGGTGGCGGGTCTGGATGATCGTGGCCTCGGTCGTGGCCTCGGTAACCGCAACCCCTGCGGTGCGCTGGAAAAACTTGCGGATCGAGACCGCGTTGGTGGTGTCGTCGGCCCCTTGGTCGATGACCTTGAGCGTGTCGTCGGGCGTCAGGCAGGCGGCGGTCACCTGCACCCCGCCGGTGCCCCAGCCATAAGGCATCGGCATCTCGCGGCTGGCAAAGGGCACCTGATAGCCGGGGATGGCGATGCCTTTCAGGATCGCCCGGCGGATCATGCGTTTGGTCTGTTCATCAAGGTAGGCAAAGTTATAGTCGGTCATGCTGCCCTTTTCCGGATGTGCCGCGTGCAAAGCCATGACGACTTTTTCAACTGGCTGATCCTTGGCGTGGTCTTCGCGGCTACGGTCGTGCTGTACGTCTGGCTGTTCCGGGTGAAAGCCCGCGCGTTCATCGCGGCCATGATCCGGTTGCGCGACCGAATCGACCGCAGCCAGCGCTGGTAAAGGGGCGGTCATTCGGCAGCCTCCTTTGCGGCAATCGCCTCGGCCCGCAGACGCCGGATCAGCTCCAACTCGGCCTGAAAATCGACGTAGTGCGGCAGTTTGATATGTTCCAGAAATCCGGTGGCCTGCACGTTGTCGGCATGCATCAGCACGAATTCTTCATCCTGCGCTGGGGCTCCGGTGAAATCCTCGCCCAACTCCTGCCAACGCAGGGCACGATCGACAAGGCTCATGGAAATCGCCTTGCGTTCGGTCTGACCGAAGACCAGACCGTAGCCCCGGGTGAACTGGGGCGGTTCGGTTTTTGAGCCCGTGAACTGGTTCACCGTTTCGCATTCGGTGACCTCGACCTCACCGATCTGGACGGCAAAACCCAACTCGGGGATGTCCATTTCCACCGCGACTGTGCCGATCCGCAACTCGCCGACAAAGGCATGGGTGCGCCCATAGCCGCGCTGGGTGGAGTAGGCGAGCGAGAGGACAAACCCCTCATCCCCACGGGTCAGAGCCTGGAGGCGCAAGGGGCGGGTGGCGGGCAATTCCATCGGCTCGCGCGTCAGGTCGGGGGGCGTGGAATCGCCGGGGGTCTCGGTCTGGATCAGGCCATCCCGGTTAAGAAAGCCTGTGACATGAGGCACTGCAGCAGCCAAATGCACACCCGTCTCTCCTGTCGGGGACGAAACGGGGGCAGAGATGACTGATGCTGGAGTTTCGCCTTCGGCCATCAACGCAAAGTCAAGAAGGCGATGGGTATAGTCAAAGGTCGGGCCCAGTATCTGCCCGCCCGGCAGGTCCTTGAACGTGGCCGAGATGCGGCGGGTCAGCGCCATGCGCCCCGTGTCGATGGGGCTTGAGGCCCCGAAACGCGGCAGCGTCGTGCGATAGGCGCGGATCAGGAAGACCGCCTCGATCAGATCGCCGCGCGATTGCTTGATCGCAAGCGCGGCAAGGTCAGGGTCGTAAAGCGAGCCCTCGGCCATCACCCGGTTGACGGCGAGTGCCAGTTGTTCGCGGATTTGCGCGACCGACAAGGCCGCAATCCCGGTATCGCCGCGCCGTTCCTCGGCCAGCCAGGCATGGGCGGCATCAATGGCGCGCTCGCCCCCTTTGACGGCAACATACATCAGTTGGCCTCCACGTTGGTCGACCGGGGCAGGCCCGCGACAAGGGAACCCGCGGTAAAGAAGCAGTCAAAACCCAAGGGGAACAGTGCGCGGTTTCGAACGAAAGCAGCGGTTTCAGGCAGGGCCAGACGGGCCTCGCCCTTGATGCCGGGACCGGACAGGCGCGGCCCTGAAAGGTGTGGGCCGGATGGGGCAAGCGTGGGCATCTCGACGATCAGGGTGGCGCTGCGGTCGGGGTAATCTGGCTGGCCAATGGCAAAGCGGCCCACGGGTTGCATCGCCGCCCAGGTGCCGATGGCAAACATGGCCTTTTCCGCCGTTACCAAGGGTGCGCCCACATGAAAGGTCACCCAGTCGCGGATGGCGTCGCTGTCATGGTGGCCCGCCAGATGAACCGGTGTCGTGCCATCGCATAGGGTAAGGATCAGAACACCCGCCGCGACCGACATCGGAGCCGGTGGTGTGGCCCCGGTCAGGCTGTGCAAGGTGCCGGGGCGGGCCAGCGCCTCCAACCCGGCGCGAAAGGCATGGGCGGATTGCACCGGGGCATCGATGAACCCGCCAAGCAGGGCTTCGGGCGTCATTGGTCCTCTCCTCGCACAAGGGTGAAGAATTCGACTTTGGTCGCGGCCGCCTTGGTTGCGCGGTCACTGCGGCGTGCGCTTTCCTCGGCCCGCAAGGGGGCCAGAACCGCAGCCTGCAGATGGCCCGCCGCCTGCGTCTGCATCATCGCATCGACCAGTGCTGCACGGGTGGCATGGGCCTTGTCGCGGCCCTGCACATGGGCATGGCCGACCTCACCCGAGGTCAGCCGCAAGACACAGCGCGTCACGGTCACCTCGCCCAGATTGAAGGGCGCGCCGGTGCCCCCCGCCCGACCCCGCACCATCACCGCGCCAATCTCTGGCGGGCGCAGCATGTCATGGGGTGGCATGTCGGGGAAAAGCTGGGCAAGGCGGGCCGGTCTGGCGCGGGCCAGAAGGCCCATCAGGTCCTGCCGAGCGGTGATTTCAGGTGGTGCGGTCATCTTTGTCTCGACATCTTGCAAAGTTGTCTAAGTATCTATACAACTAGACAACATCTAGCCGACCCCACCCGGATTTACACGTGAAAGTTTGATGACAGATGGCCCGCACCCCGATCTGGCGCAGCATCGCCGCAACGCTGCAGACCGAGATCACCGAAGGGCTCTATCGTCCCGGTGACAAACTGCCGACCGAAGCCGCGCTGTC
>CAIXBE010000150.1 GCA_903917595.1 uncultured Rhodobacterales bacterium | reverse complement strand
GATCGAGTTGATCGTGTTGATCAGGCTGACCGCATCCGCCCCGCCGCGCTTGGCGGCCCCGGCAGGTCCAAGGATGTTGGTGATGTTCGGCGTCAACTTGACGATGCAGGGCATGCGGCTGTGCTTCTTGACCCAGCGCGTAACCATTTCAATATACTCCGGCACCTGGCCCACGGCCGAGCCCATACCGCGTTCAGCCATCCCGTGCGGGCAACCGAAGTTCAGTTCCACCCCGTCGGCCTCGGTATCCTCGATCCGGTGCAGGATGTCTTTCCACGATTCCTCGTCACAGGGAACCATCAGGCTGATGATCATGGCCCGGTCGCGCCACTTGCGCTTGACCTCCTTGATTTCCTGAAGATTCACCTCCAAAGGCCGGTCGGTAATCAACTCGATGTTGTTCAGCCCCAGCAGGCGGCGGTCCGCCCCCCAGATCGCGCCATAGCGCGGGCCGTTGACATTGACGACCGGCGGGCCTTCGGACCCCAGGGTCTTCCACACCACCCCGCCCCATCCCGCTTCAAACGCACGCTCGACGTTGTATTTCTTGTCCGTCGGCGGCGCGGATGCCAGCCAGAACGGGTTCGGAGATTTGATGCCAATGAAATTGGCAGAAAGATCAGCCATGGAAAGCCTCCTTGCGCTGTGCTGGGAGTGAGGGTGTAGGGTGGGGTTCTACCCCACCAAAGTTCAGAAAAGCGACCAGAGCCAGCCAAGGATGTCGCCGCCAAACTGGCCGAGCTTGGGGATCAGATATGCCCAAGCCACGCAGCCCAGACCGTTCCAGAAGGCAAAGCGACCCAAAGACATGCCGCTCATCCCCGCCATGAGGAACACGACGGGGCGAAAGATCGTGGCGAAGTGACCAATAAGAATTGTAACTGGCCCGTAAGCCGCAAAGGCTGTCTGGGCCTTGCCGATCATCTCGGGGTGATCCTTCAGAGGCCGCATCGCCAGCACACTGTCCCCATAGCGCGAGCCCAACCAATAGCTGAAGCTGGACCCGATCAGCGCCCCCGTTGCCGCCCCGGCCCAAAGCGGCAAGAACGACACCGCCCCGGTCGCCGCCAGCGCGCCGACGGCGACCAGCACTGCGGTTGACGGGATCAGGATAGAGAGGAAAGCCGTGGTTTCCGCCGCCGCAAAGACCAGCATGATCAGGGGCAACCACTGATGATTGCGCTCTATGAAGGCGATGAAACTGTCGGTCCAGCCGTCCATGTGCGCGCCCCCATGAAACAAGGTTTGGCGCGGAAGGCGGCGGTTGGCAAGGGGGATGCGATGCCATCACACACCCATGAAAGCGGCGTGGATCGACTCGGCAGCATCGCGGCCTTCGGCGACGGCGGTCACCGTCAGATCCTCGCCCCCCGTGGCACAGTCACCGCCCATCCAGACCTTGCCGGTCGGGCCAGCCAGCTTGCCACCCGTCGCCACTAGGCTCGCAGGCGCACCCGACAGGGTCTGACCGATGGCCTTGAAGACCTGATCGGCCTTCAGGGTAAAGGTCTCGGCCGACAATTTCAGCCCACCCGGCCCGTCTTCGGTATAAGCAAATTCGACCGCTTCGGCGTGATCCTTGCCGATGACGCGCAGCGGAGCGGCGTTGTGGATGATCCGCACCCCGGTCTGAACTGCATGGTCCTGCTCGTGGCCACTTGCGCTCATCTTATCAGGGCCGCGGCGGTAGACGATTGTGACGTTCTCTGCCCCCAACAGCCGGGACTGCACCGCCGCGTCAACCGCCGTCATGCCGCCGCCGATCACCACGACATCGCGGCCAATCGCCAGCGTCGATACATCCGCAGACTGGCGCAGTTCAGCGATGAAATCCACCGCGTCGCGGACACCCGCAAGGTCTTCGCCCGCCGCGCGGAGCGCGTTCACCCCGGCCAGACCGATGCCAAGGAACACCGCGTCATACTCGGCCTGCAACTGGTCCAGCGTCACATCGCGGCCAAGCTCAACCCCGGTCTGCATCTCGATCCCACCGATCTGCAGCAGCCAATCCACCTCACGCGCGGCAAAATCGTTGGTCGCCTTGTAACTGGCTATACCGTACTCGTTCAGACCGCCCGCCTTTGGCCGCCGCTCCAGCACGACCACATCATGGCCATGCACCGCCAGCCGGTGCGCGCAGGCCAGACCCGCAGGACCCGCCCCCACAACCGCCACCCGCTTGCCCGTTGGGGCGGCGCGGGTAAAGGGATGCTTGCCCTTGGCCATCGCCTGATCGGTGGCGAAACGCTGCAAGCTGCCGATTTCCACGGGCTTGCCCTCGGCGGCCTCGCGGACGCAGGCCTCTTCGCACAGGGTCTCGGTGGGGCAGACCCGGGCGCACATGCCGCCAAGGATGTTCTGGCTCCAGATCGTGGTCGCCGCTGCATCGGCGGTGCCGGTCGCGATCTGGCGGATGAACAGCGGGATGTCGATGGCGGTCGGGCAAGCCGTGATGCAGGGCGCATCGTGGCAGAAATAGCAGCGATCCGCCGCCACCCGGGCCTCGTGCATATCCAGCGCCGGAGTGTGGTCGGCGAAGTTGCTTGCATAAGTTGCGGCTGGCAGGCGACCCGGAACAATGCCGGGCGTCAGCGGGCTGTTCGTCATTGGACCCAAGTCCTCCCTGTGCTGTCTTTCCGTCAGGCTGGCACATGACAGATTTTTTATCAAACGGTAAAGTTTCCGGCACGCGAGAATCTTCGCCCCCTTTCCCCCAGTCACCGGCAATCGCATTCGCGGCTTTTCAGGCTGGATTGGCTGACGTATAAGCGCCAGACACAAGATGCCGGGGCACCACAGCCCCCGGTGCCCAACAGGCCGAGCAATCGAACCGAGGACCGCATGAGCAAGCAGACGACCGACACCGACGTGGCCTTCATTTCGGCCCTGGCCGAGCTTCTGAACAAGAACGAGCTGACCGAACTGTCGGTCAAGCGCGAATATGGCGAAGATGACAGCCTTGAGGTTCGCGTGGTCAAGCAGGCCACCGTGGTCACTGTCGCCGCAGCGCCGGCCCCGGTTGTGCATCATGCAGCCGCCGCTCCGGTTGCCTCTGCTGCCCCTATTGCCCATGAAGACCCGGCCCAGCATCCCGGCGCCGTAACCTCGCCCATGGTTGGCACCGTCTATCTGTCGGCGGAACCCGGGGCCTCGGCTTTCGTGACCGTCGGCGCGCAGGTGACCGAAGGCCAGACTGTCCTGATCATTGAAGCGATGAAGACGATGAACCACATCCCCGCGCAGCGCGCGGGCACCGTCAAGCGCATTCTGGTCGATGACGGCCATCCGGTCGAATACGGCGCACCCTTGATGATCATCGAATAAGGTCTTGCCCATGTTCGATAAAATCCTGATTGCCAACCGGGGGGAAATTGCCCTTCGCGTGATCCGCGCCGCGCGTGAGATGGGGATCAAATCGGTCGCCGTGCATTCCACCGCCGACACCGACGCGATGCATGTCCGCATGGCCGACGAATCCGTCTGCATCGGCCCGGCCCCCAGTTCCGAAAGCTATCTGTCCAAGGCCGCCATCATCTCGGCCTGCGAGATCACCGGCGCGCAAGCAGTGCATCCGGGCTATGGCTTTCTGTCGGAGAACGCGGCCTTTGCGCAGGCGCTGGAAGACCACGGCATCACCTTTATCGGCCCAAGCGCGGAACATATCCGCATCATGGGCGACAAGATCACCGCCAAAGTCACGGCGAAGGAGCTTGGCATCCCGGTCGTCCCCGGATCAGACGGGGGTGTGCCCGACTATGAAACGGCGCAGACCGTCGCCGAAGACATTGGCTATCCGGTGATCATCAAGGCCACCGCCGGTGGTGGCGGGCGCGGCATGAAGGTGGCGCAGAACCCAGCCGAACTGGAAGTCGCTTTCCGCACCGCGCGGAGTGAGGCGAAGAACGCCTTCGGCAATGACGAAGTCTACATGGAGAAATACCTCCAGCGCCCGCGCCACATCGAGATTCAGGTTTTCGGCGATGGCAAGGGTGGCGCGGTCCACCTCGGCGAACGCGACTGTTCGCTGCAGCGCCGCCACCAGAAGGTGTTCGAAGAAGCCCCCGGCCCGGTGATCACCCCAACCTTGCGCGCGGAAATCGGCAAGGTCTGCGCCGATGCGATGAAAAAGCTGAAGTACATCGGCGCTGGTACGATCGAATTCCTCTATGAAGACGAGAAATTCTATTTCATCGAGATGAACACCCGCCTGCAGGTCGAACATCCGGTGACCGAAGGCATCTTCGGCATCGACCTCGTGCGCGAACAGATCCGCGTCGCCAGCGGCATGGACCTGTCCTTCACGCAGGACGAATTGCAGATCAACGGCCACTGCATCGAGGTGCGGATCAACGCCGAAAAGATCCCCACCTTCTCGCCCTGCCCCGGTCGGATCAGCCAGTTCCACGCCCCCGGCGGTTTGGGCGTGCGGATGGATTCGGCGATCTATGACGGCTACCGGATACCGCCCTACTACGACAGCCTGATCGGCAAGCTGATCGTCCACGGCCGCGACCGGCCCGAGGCGCTGGCACGGCTGAAGCGCGCCTTGTCCGAGCTGATCATCGACGGCATCGACACCTCGATCCCGCTGTTTCACATGCTGCTGGAGGAGCCTGACATCCAGAAAGGCGACTACAACATCCACTGGCTGGAAAAGTGGCTGGAAAAGAAGTTCGCCAAGTAAGGCGGTCGGTTTTTGGGGCGCCTTTGGGCGCCCCTTTTCGTTGGTGCCTTAACCCGGTGCCTTGACTTCCCACGGGTTCACCCAATCCCCTGGCACCCGAAGATCGATCCCGGCGTTGTCCTCGATCACCTTGCAGACCGTCATCTCGCCCGCGCCGGTGCCATAGCGCCGCCCCGCTTCGCGAAAGCGTTCATGCGTGGCTTCGGTCAGGGTGGCTGTGGTTCCGGTCTTGTCCATCAGTTCCTTGATCAGCCCAAGGTCTTTCAGGCACAGCGCAATCGGGAACGACGGGTCATAGTGCCCGGCAAAGATCGACGGCACGTCGTGGCTCAGCACGAAACTGTCTGCCGCCCCGCCCTTCATCACCTCCCACCAGGTCAGCGGATCAAGCCCCGCCAGCTTGGCCGTCACCATCGCCTCGCCAATCGCGGCGGCGTGG
>CAIXBE010000149.1 GCA_903917595.1 uncultured Rhodobacterales bacterium | reverse complement strand
TCTGCTATTCCGTCTGCCAGCCCGGCAATCGGATCGCGTCGGTCCCAAATGAAAACATCACACTCGTTGTTGAATCGGGGACCCGTCGAGAACGCATTTCTCGTCATGTTCGAACTTCCAACAATGCCGATCTTCGGGACTCCTCCTTTGGAGCCAATAAATACTTTTGCGTGCCAGCGCATTCCGCTCTTGTAGAGGCACTGGATATTCACACCCGCTCCCCTCATGTTGTCCCGAAAGTTAAGGTAGGATGGTTTCCAAGTTGCATTGTGAATCCCAACAGTTACCAAGGATATTCGACTTGCCGCGCAAGCACTCGCCAACGACTTTTCATCGCTGACTTTGTAGGATGATCCTTTGAATCCCTCTTGAAAAATACCAGAACAAAGTACTGCTTTGTCCAAGTAACCAGACCCCACGGCCGAAACAATTGCATCGCGGAACACATTTCGAGAACCATCTGTACGTAACACGATCGCAATCGCCATTTTTCTACTTTCTGACCAAATTTTTCTACCTGATTTATGGCCTAGGGGTGCTCTTGTCACAAGGCAGTTGCTGCTCAAATTGTGGGCGACAAGGTCTGAGGTGCAGACGATCAGTGTATGGGGTTGGGATGGGAACTCCCCCCGATTCGTCACACGACGGTTAACGCCCCTAGAACGATCCGCGCGGAAAGACGTATGCAAGACGCCCGGAAGACGCTTGGAAGACGGCGCAGCACCGGGGCAGTCCAGACATTACCCCAGCGTTCCCATAGACTTGCGCCTCACCCGGTCGCCTGCCCTGACACCCTTGCTGACACGTCCCCTGACCACCCGCGTCAGCACTCGGTTCTCCCCACCTTGACCTCCCGGCACGACTGACCGCCTAATCAGTCATCTGACTCCGAGGCCCCCCATGCGTGACCCCCGCTTCGACCCGCTGTTCCAGCCGCTGAAGATCGGTCCGGTCACCGCGCCCAACCGCTTTTGGCAGGTGCCGCACTGCACCGGCATGGGCAACCAGCACCCGGCCTCGCTGGCCGCGATGCGGGGCGTCAAGGCTGAAGGTGGCTGGGGCGTGGTGAACAGCGAGTATTGCTCGATCCACCCGACATCGGACGACACCCCGGCCCCCTATGCCAGCCTGTGGGACGACGGCGACACGGCCAACATGGCGGCGATGGCCGATGCGGTGCATGCGCATGGTGCTTTGGCCGGGGTCGAATTGTGGCATGGCGGCGGGCGCAGCGCCAATGTCCTGTCGCGCGCCGCAAGCCTTGGGCCGGAGAGCATTCTGGCTGAGACCGGGCCTTGGCAAAGCCAACGCATGGACCGGCAGGACATCCGCAACCTTCGCGACTGGCACCGGGCGGCGGCCTTGCGCGCGAAGGCAGCCGGCTTTGATGTGGTCTATGTCTATGCCGCGCATACCTATCTTCTGGCGCAGTTTCTGGACCCGGCGCTCAACCACCGCTCCGGCGACTATGGCGGAACATTCGACGCACGCACCCGTCTGATCGGCGAGCTTTTGGCCGACACCCGCGATGCCATCGGCGACCGCGCCGCCGTGGCGATAAGGATCGAAGTGACCGACGACGACGGCAAGGGCGGCGATGCGCGGGCCGAATTCATGGGGCGAATTGCGCCCTTGGTCGATGTCTTCGACGTGACCATTCCCGAATATGGCGTGGAAATGGGCCCGTCGCGGTTCGTCAAGGAAGCGGCACTGGAAAGCCACATCGCCCATATCCGCAAGACCGTGGCCAAGCCCGTGGTCAGCGTTGGCCGTTTTACCAGCCCCGAGACGATGCTGTCGCAACTGCGGCGCGGCGTGCTGGATTTCATCGGGGCGGCGCGGCCTTCGATCGCCGATCCGTTCCTGCCCGCCAAGATCCGCGATGGCCGGTTGGAGGATATCCGCGAATGCATCGGCTGCAACATCTGCTATGCCCATGACGGCCTTGGCGCCCCGATCCGCTGCACCCAAAACCCGACGATGGGCGAGGAATGGCGGCAGGGCTGGCACCCCGAACGGGTCCCCGCGATCATCGGTCAGGCCGACCCGGTGCTGATCATTGGCGCTGGTCCTGCGGGGCTGGAGGCGGCGGTGACGCTGGCCAAACGCGGTGTCCCCGTGGTTCTGGCCGAAGCAGGCGAGCCCGGCGGGCGTGTTTTGCGTGAGGCGCGCTTGCCCGGTCTGTCGGAATGGGGCCGGGTGATCGACTGGCGGCTGTCGCAGATCAGCCGCCTGCCACAAGTGACGCTGTATCCCGGCAGCCCGATGACGCCGGATGATGTCCTGGAAACCGGCATCGAGCATGTGATGGTAGCGACCGGCAGCCTTTGGCGCGCAAACGGGCGTGGGCGCAGCAATCCCGGCGGGGTGTCCAGTTACAACGATCCGCGCACGTTGACCCCCGATCAGATCCTTGACGGCGCGCGTCCGGAGCAAGGCCCGGTGGTGATCTTTGACGACGAAGGCTATCACATCGCCGCCGGTCTGGCCGACCTGCTGGCAAGCGAGGGCCGTCAGGTGAC
>CAIXBE010000148.1 GCA_903917595.1 uncultured Rhodobacterales bacterium | reverse complement strand
AGCCGTTTTCGGGTGAGGCCGGTGGCAAACAAGCTCGATCTGGAACCATGGGAACCCGAAGAAACCATCGGGAAACTGTGGCACGCCTACGCCAGCCGCCTTGACGCACCCAGCGTTCACGACGGAGCCCGTGTTGACCTTTCGCAGGTCAGCGGGCGGTTGGCGGTTCTTTTTCGTGGCCTTGGGGGCGGCCCTTCGGTCGAAATAAAGGCGGTGGGGGATGAGGTCAGCGCGCACCGCCTGTCGCTGCGCCGTTTCTTGGGAACCGAGGCCGAAGCCACCCCTCGCACCAGCTTTGACGGCGCGGCCCTGCGCCTGCCCGCATCGCTGGCGGTGTTTCCCGCGACCGAGGCGAACGCCGCGCTTTACCTGTGGCTGACCGCCGCTGCCGCCCATGCCCCCGCCCATGCCCCCGAATCCGATCCCATGCGCGCCGATCTGGCCAGCCTTCGTGCCGCCAAGGCGATGGTCGACACCACCCTGACCGAGGCCCCCGGCCTGCGCGCCCTCTACGCCGACCTGTGCGCCGCAACCCTGACCTTGCGCCAAACCCCGCATCTGCCAGACGCCGAACGCACCGTTGAGGCGGTTTTGCGCCACCTGCTGGGCGATCCTGCCCCCTTGCGCCCCAAAGCCGCCCGGATGTTGGCCGCCGTTCAGACCGCCGATTTCTCGCCCTACCGCGCCCCGCGCGGCTATCGCCCGTTCCGCCCGGTGGCGCTGTGGCCGCTGCTCCGTGCCACGGACCGCTCGGAAACCACCGCCGTGGAAACCCGCGCCACCGATGGAACGCCTGAGGAGGCCGAGGGGAACAAAACCCACCGCGCCCGCCGCCGCAACGCCGATCAGGCCGAGCGCAAAGACAGCTTCATCCTGCACAAATTCGAGGCGCTGCTGTCTTGGGCCGAATTCATCAACCTCAACCGCCGCGTTGAGGATGACGAAAACGACGACGCCCAAAAGGCCGCCGATGACGCCGACGAAATCGGCCTTGGCCAAATCTCCAAGGCTCCCGCCACCCGCCTGAAACTGCACCTTGACCTGGCCCCCGAAGACGTGGACCGCGAGGCGCTTTCGGGCATTTCTACCTATCCCGAATGGGATGTGCGCACCGGCACTTATCTGCTCCACCACGTCAGGGTTCTGACGTCCGACATTGCCCCGGTTGCCTCCACACCCCTGTTTCGGGACGATCCGCGCAGCGTCGCCCGTATCCGCGCCGTCAAACGTCAGTTCGAGGCTTTGCGTCCCAGCCGAATTTCGACCACTGGCCACCCTGACGGCGATGAACTTGATACGGACCGGGCGGTGCGTGCGCGGGTCGATTTTTATGCAACGGGGCAAGGGGATGACCGCATCTGGCGGCAAACTCGGCCCCAGAAACGCGATTTGGCGGTGCAGGTGTTGCTCGATGTGTCGCGCAGCACCGAAAGCGCCATTCCGGGCCACGGCCACGGTGGGCGGTCGGTGATTGATGTTGAACGCGAGGCGCTGGCGGCGCTGTCGTGGGGCCTGTCGGCTTGTGGTGACGACTTTGCCATCGACGCCTTTTCCAGCCTGAAGCGCGACCGCGTCTATATCCAATGCGCCAAACGCTTTGGCGAACCGATGTCGAATGTGGTTGAGGCGCGCATCGCCGCGCTGAAGCCGGGGCATTACACCCGCCTTGGCGCCGCCATCCGCCACGCCTCTGCCGGGCTGTCTGTGCAGGCGCGCAAACGCCGCCTGCTGCTGGTCATCACCGACGGCAAGCCCAACGATCTGGACCACTACGAGGGCCGCCACGGCATCGAGGACAGTCACAAAGCGGTGCTGGAGGCCCGCCGTCTGGGCCATGCTGTCTTTGGCATCACCGTGGACCGCGACGGCAAAAGCTGGTTTCCGCGCATTTTCGGGCAGGGCGGCTTTGCGCTGATCCCCAATCCCGAAAAGCTGACCCAAGCTCTGCCCGAAATTTACCGCCACCTGGTCGGGGCATGACTGAACGGGCCAGCCTGTTGGACGATCTGCCCGGCGATCTGATGATCTGGGTGCTGATCGTCTCGGAACTGTTGGTCTTCGGCGCGGGTCTTTTGGCATATCTCGCGGTGCGGTTGACCGATCCTGCGGGCTTTGCCGATGCCCAAGACCATCTGCACCGCGTCGGCGCGGGGGTGAACACGCTGATCCTGATCACCTCGGGCTGGCTGGCCGCACGCGGGGCAAGGGCGGCAGAGCATCACCAGCACTCAACCGCCCGCCTGAACCTGCTGGCAGCGGCGGCTTTGGGGGTTCTGTTTCTGACCATCAAAGCCACAGAATTCTCAGGCCTTTCGGGCCTTGGCATCAGCACCGAAACCCATGCCTTTTATACCTTTTATTTCCTGCTGACCGGCTTTCACGCCGCCCATGTGCTGGCGGGGGCCGCCCTGTTGGCGGGCCTGTCGATCCGCCCCACACCAGACGCCACCGAAAACGCCGTGGCCTTTTGGCACATGGTCGATCTGGTCTGGGTGATCCTGTTCCCCGTGATCTATCTGGTGCAATAGGATGGAGTTGACCCGCACATGGGGCCTGCTGATCGGCCTGTCGCTGGGATCAACCGTCCTTGCCGCAGCGGGCAGCGCAGGGGGCTGGGCGACTGCCGCGATCCTAGTGCTGGCATGGTTCAAATCGCATCTGATCCTAAAGCATTATCTGGGCTTGGGCCGCATCCCACCCATCTTGCGCGGGTTTGACATTGTGACCGGGCTGGTGATGATGGTCATGCTGGGCTTGGCGTTGGCTGGATAAACAATGGCTTGGGTCGAATTTTTAGTGGCGCTGGGCCTGTTTTTCCTTTCGCACCGCATCCCGGCGCTGATGGGCATCAAGGCCCCGCTGACCGCAGCCCTTGGGCCGCGCGGCTATACGGCGATGTTCAGCCTTGCCTCAACTGCCCTGCTTTTTTGGGTGATTTTCGCGGCCGGGCGCGTGCCTTATGTTGCCCTGTGGGGCCACGCCCAGTGGCACCGCTGGGCGGTCAATATCACCATGCCGCTGGCGCTGGCGCTGATCGTCTTTGGCACCGCCGCGCCCAATCCCTTTGCTTTCGAAGGCCGCAGCACCGGCTTTGATCCCGCCCGCCCCGGCATTGCCGGGCTGACCCGACAACCGCTGCTCTGGGGGCTGGCCCTGTGGTCGGCGCATCTTCTGGCCAATGGCGATCTGGCGCATGGCCTGCTGTTTGGCAGCTTTGCGCTGTTTTCGCTGGTCGGGATGGTGCTGGTCGAACGCCGCCGCGCCCGCAATATGGGGCAAGCCGACTGGAGCCCTCTGACCGCCCATACCAGCCTTGTGCCCTTTGCGGCCCTGCTGTCAGGCCGCTGGCATCCGCATGTCTTGCCGTCAGTCAGGCGCGCTTGCCTGTGGCTGGTTGCTTGGGCGGGTCTATGGCTGCTGCATGCACCGGTGATCGGCGTTACGCCCGCACCTTAGGCGCGGAATGCGGCGGCAAAAGGCTCGGGCAGATCAAACTCGGCCAACGCCCGTGTGCGCCCCGCCTCCGACATCTTGCGCGCGGTCTTTTCCACGATCTTCAACACCGCGTCGGGCGCGTGCTTCCCGGCAAAGGGCTGAAAATACCAGCGGAGAAAGACAAAACAGATCACATCCTCCAACGCCTGCACATCCGCGTCGCGCTTTAGCCCCTCCTTGCGCAGCAGCACGCCAACACGGTCTTGCGCCGCGGCATCATAACCCGCCTCGGCCATGATGCCACCCACGCGCACAGCATGCCGCCGCGCTTGTTCGCGCCGCCACGCCAGATAGCCCTCGCGGCCATCCGGGTAACCCGCGCGCAGCAAAAGCCAGCGTTCGACATGCTGACCCCGCGCCGCGATGCACAACACGTCAGATGCCTGCGGAAACAAGCGGTCCATCTCGTCGCTCATCCGCTGGCCATAAACCAAGGCTGTGGGCTGGCCGTCCTCAGTCCCCGGGTCGGCAAGGTTTGCGGCATCAATCAAAGTGAAAGCGCGGGTCAACATCAACGCGCCCACGCTGTCGCTGGGTCTTCCTCGGCAAAGGCACGAAGCGCGATTACATCATCAATCGCCGCGTTGTTTTGCCGGATAGTCACGCCTTGATCGCGCAGTTTGACAAAGGCACGGCTCAGACTTTCGGGCTTCATGCCCAGACGGCCCGCAATCAGGAACTTGTCATAGGGCAGAACCACTTCGCAGGCCCCAACCTCGCAAGGAGCCAGTTCCAACAGGAATTCGGCCACGCGCTGCGCCCCGGTCTGGGCCTTCAGCGCCTCTACCTGCATGACCAGGGATTGCAAATGCACATAGGTCGCCGACAGCATCATGATCGCCACTTCGGGATTGTCGCGCAGCAGGCGCAGGAAAGCGTCCGCTTCGATCCGGATCACGCTGCAATCGGTCACCGCCTCGGCCGCCACCGGATAGGTGTCGTGGCGAAACGCCACCGCCTCGCCAAAACTGCGGCCTTTGGTGAATACACCGACCACAGCCTCGGCCCCGTTGGGCGCGATGCGGTACAGCTTCACCCAGCCTTCGGCGACGATATAGATCGCCGAAGCCCGTTCGCCTTGCATGAAAATCGTGGCCCCACGATCAAATTCGCGTAAGCGGGCCGATGCCAGCACCGTTTGCACCACCGGTTCAGGTGCCGAGGCCAGCAGCAATGATTGTCTGGCAACTGCAACCGACATTCCCCAAGTGACCTGCCGTCTGGCGTGAAAATCGCCTGATTTTTCCAGTTGAGCAAGCATTTTTCGCGCCGAGCGGCTTGTGCGGTCGTGCAAACGGCTGGAACTGGGCGGATTGGGCCACGGATCCGCAGTGT
>CAIXBE010000147.1 GCA_903917595.1 uncultured Rhodobacterales bacterium | reverse complement strand
GGCGAGAAGATCCCCGCCGATATCGTGATCTGCGGCACCGGCTGGCGGCAGGAGGTGCCGTTCCTTGACGCCGACCTGCAGGCGCGGATCATGGATGAGCGGGGGAATTTCCGCCTTTATCGTCACATCCTGCCCACGGGCGTGCGGAACCTTGCGTTCAACGGCTATAACTCGTCGTTCTTCTCGCCGCTGTCGGCGGAAATGGGCGCGCTTTGGGTTGCGACCTATCTGGCCGGCGCGCTGACCCTGCCGGATGAGGCCACCCAGCGCGAGGTGACCGACCATCGTCTGCGCTGGATGGAGGAACGGACCGAAGGCAAGCACGCGCGCGGGACCAACATCATCCCGTTTTCCATGCATCAGGTGGATGAACTGCTGGAGGATATGGGGCTGGAGATTGGCGGCATGCAGCGGTTCATGGAATGGCAGATGCCGGTGAAGCCCGGCAACTATGCCCGGGTGGCGAAGGCGTTGCACAAGCGGCTGGACAAGGCGATGCCGGTCTAGGTCGGAAAACCCCGCCCCGGCCCTGAGCCGGGGCCTCACGCGTCTAGCCAGAGGTCCCGGGTCAACCCGGGACGGGGACGCCCTTAGCCCCGCCGATGGGTGGCGGCCACGCGTGAGATTTCCTCATAAATGCCGGACAGCAGGTTCAGCGTCCGCGTGGCTTCGGCCAGCCGGTCGGAAAAGCCCGGCACATTGTCCACCGCCTGCAACAAAAGGCGCCGCCGCAGGGCGCCATAGTCATCGGTCACCCGGCGGCCTTCATCGGTCACCTCATAGGTCACGCCCGACCTACCCGCACCCTTGCGTTGCACCAGTGCCGCGCCGATCAGCTTGCGCAGCGAATACTGGATGTTCGGCACGTCGTCGCGGTTGGTCAGCCGTGCCAGATCCTTGATCGTCTTTGGCCGGTCATTCATCCGGATGATGTGCAGCAACGCATTCTCCGGCCCCGTCGCCGCCAGATCGCAGACCGAGCCAAGGCATTCCGACTGCCAGCGCCCGAATCCCTCGAACGTGCGCATCAGGGCAAATTCCAGTTCGGTCGTGTCCACCTCGACCGCGCTTTCGGCCAGGTGCCAGTGCCAGTCCAGCCCCTGAATCTTTCGGCCTGACCCCGCAACATTTTGAGTTTGAAGTACTTTCTTGTCCATGCGATTTGCCCTTTTCTGCCAGGATTTTGACCGCAGAGAACCGTTGACGCAAATGGATTTTACGATAGACTTTCAAACATAAAATACCTCTAAAACTCCAACAGGGATCCACCAACATGACACAGCACCCGATGCTCTCGGGCGATCGCTTTCGCTTGGGCACTTTTTCGACCAACTGCTCTTCGGGGATGACCCCGACCAAGGTGCCCGAACGCTGGGTCAACAGCTGGGACAACAACCTGAAACTGGCGCAGATGCTGGATGAGGCCGGGATCGACTTCATGCTGCCGATCGCGCGCTGGATCGGTTACGGCGGCGAGACGGACTTCCACGGCGGCGTGCTGGAGACGATGACCTGGGCGGCGGGGCTGCTTGCTGCGACGAAGAACATCGCCGTCTTTGCCACGATCCACACGGCGGCCAATCACCCGGTGGTGGTGGCCAAGCAGATGGCCACGATCGACCAGATCGGCCACGGCCGCGCCGGGCTGAACATCGTCGCGGGCTGGAACAAGCCGGAGTATGAGGCGCTGGGCCTGACGCTGCCGGATGACCACGAAACCCGCTATGGCTATGCGCAGGAATGGTTCGACCTGATCCGCAAGCTCTGGACATCGGACGAGCATTTCGACTGGGACGGCAAATACTTCAAGGCCGCCAAGGTGAAGGGCGACCCGAAACCGATGCGCGGGACGGTGCCGATCATCAATGCCGCCGGCAGCCCGCAGGGCCGCGAATTCGCCACCGACAACGCCAACTTCCTGTTTACCCCGGCGATTGATCTGGACCGGTCCAAGGCTGAAATCCTTGAGCTGAAGGCGCAGGCCAAGGCCAAGGGGCGCGACGTGAAGGTGCTGACCTTTTCCCATGTCATCTGCCGCCCGACCGAAGCCGAGGCCAAAGCCTATGCCGACTATACCGCCGTCCAGAACGCAGACACGGACGCGGTGGACAACCTTGTCCGCCTGCAATTCGCCCATGCCCACAGCTTTCCGCATGACCTTCTGGCCCAGATCAAGCACCTGTTCGCACTGGGTCACGGCGGTTTTCCATTGATCGGCACCCCGGATCAGGTGGCGGACGGAATCCTGAAGCTGCACGCGACCGGCTTTGCCGGAACCACCCTTTCCTTCGTCGACTATATCGAGGAGTTCCCCTATTTCCGGGACAACGTGCTGCCAAAGCTGGCAGCCGCGGGAATCAGGTAAGGGGCGAAGGCAGATGGTGGAACCTGACGGCAAGGCATTTCGCGATGCGATGCGGGCCTTTGTGGGCAATTGCAGCGTGATAACCGTAGGCGACGGCGACGAAGCCTCGGGGCTTGTCGTCACTTCGGCCATCTCGCTGTCCGCCGATTCACCGTTGTTGCTGGCCTGCGTGAACCGGTCAGCCTCCAGCCACCCGTTGCTGGAGCGTTATGGACGGTTCGGGTGGTCCTCGCTTGGCGCAGCACATCAGGCGGTGGCCGAGCGGTTCTCGGGCTTCGGCGGGGTCAAGGGGACAGACCGTTACGGCGGGGCCGAGTGGGACACCGCCGTCACCGGGGCCAAGCTGTTGCGGGGCGCGCCCACCGCCTTTGACTGCACCCTGGAAGAGATGATCGACCGGGCCACCCATTCGATCGTGATTGGCAGGGTGCGGGCCATCCGCACCACCCCCGGCGCAGGCGCGCTGATCTACTGGAACGGCGGCTTCCGCGCGCTGGAAGGCTGAACGCCTTCAATTTAACGATGACGGGGGGGGCAGCGATGCCCCCCTTCTTTCATTTCAGCGACGGGCTATCCGGTCAGGTGGGCAATCCGGTCAGGCGGGCAATCCGGTCAGGCGAAACTGCGGATCGTCTGGATCGCCCCGTCAAGCGCCTTGCCTTCCTCGTCCTTCAGCGCGGCGTCCCGCAGGCGGCGGCACCAGTCGGCTGCGTCCGGACGCCCGGCGACGACGGCGGTGGCTTCCAGCACCTGATCGAACTTGGAATACCCGCGCTTGTGGGTGTCGGAATAGCCCTTGATCAGGCGGCGGCAGCGGATCAGCTCCACGGCCAGATCGTAATTCCCGGTGACATGGCCAAGGGCAAGGTCCATCCAGCGCGCAAGATGCGCCGTTTCCCGGGCGTGGCGCAGCGTGCGCAACCGCCAGCCCCGCAGACCGCCGATCAGGTGCAGGGTCAGGAAGGCGCGCAGGCTGTCGGTGCGCAGGCGGCGGCCCTTGTTGAACCAGCGGTCCAGACGGGCCATCCATTTCGGATCGGCCTCCAGTCTTGCCCCCAGTCTTGCGGGGAAGAGGCCGACGATCTCTTCGGCCCGAGGGTGGAAGAATTCGGTCAGATGCAGCAGGTTTGCGTCCTTCACCCGCATTTCCTTGCGGATGCGGTCAAAGCGGCGGCCGCGGGTTTTCAGGTCGGCAACGCGGATGATGTCGTCATAGGCCAGGGCGTTGGCGATATACTTCGCCGCCTCCCGCGACAGGACCCAAGCCCGGGTGGCGTCGTCCACGGCCATCACCTGCGCCAGACGGTCGAGATAGGTCGCGCCATAGCACAGGTCCTGAAAGTCCACCACCTTGCGCAACCCGGGAAGCGCAAGTTCTGCCACCGTCGCGGGCATCGCGGCGACCTTGGCGGCAAGCCGGTCCCATTCGGCCATCAGCCGAGCCGGGCCAGAGACGCCGTGCGCTTGCCGGGGCGCATCCTTCTGGGTAGTGGCCTGTCCGGGCGGGTTTGCCGCCACGTCGAACGCCGCACCAAAGGCACGAAGCGAGCCTTCGATCCCCTTGCCCCCGGCGCGAATGGCGGCCTCGAACGCCGCACGCGGAAAGGGCAGGGTGCCCGACCCGGCCAAGGCCCCGAACAGCGAGGCCGAGATGACCGAACCATTGGCAATCGCCAGCGTGTCGAAATCGGCTGCGATGAACCGCCGCGCGGCTATTTCGGCGGCCGCCATCACCTCGTCACTGGCGGCGATGCCATCGCCCGGCACCATCTTTTCCGACACCGCCAACGCGCGGTGGGTAGAGGCGATCAGCGTCGTCCGGTCCGGCGTCACAAAGCCGCGGATGATGGAGCGGCCCGCCTCCATCATTTCTGCCGCGATCATGATGTCGACGTCGCCGGGCGCGGGCATCAGCGAAAACACCGGGGTCGGGTCGCCGGGGTGATGCGGGGCCATCTCGACGTAATAGACCGTGGCTCCGGTGCGCTGCGACACGCCCGCCACGGATGTCGCCTGCGCGGCATAGCCCTGCGCGCGGGCCAGATCCTCGATCCAGCCGGTCAGGACCCCGCCGCCCTGACCCCCGACCGCAAGGATCGCCAGTTTGATGATCCCCGACAGGCGCGGGTCGGCGCTGTGTTGGCCCAGAGGGCCGGACAGGGTGTCGTGCAGGGTCATGCTGCCCCCTCAAAGCTTAGCCGTTTGGCGGCGCGTCGGGACTGCAGCCAGCCGATGATCCGGCTGCGAAAGCGGGCAATGCGGGCCTCAATCGGTGAGGGGTTGTGCACCACATCGGCGCGGTAGAACGACGGGCAAAGCACGGCGGCATCCGCCACCTCGCCGCAGTTGCCACAGCCGACGCAGCTTTGGTCGATGCTGGCCACCGGATCGTCCCGCAGGGGATCGTCCAGTTTCTTGACCGACAGTGACGGGCAGCCCGACAGGCGGATGCAGGCGTGATCACCGGTGCAGACGTCCTCATCGACACCAAAGCGGGGCGTTTCGACCCGGCGACCGTCCTTGATCGCCTTTTGCGCCAAGGGCTTTTCGCGGCGCTGCTTGTTCAGCATGCATTCCGAGGACGCGACGATGACCTTCGGACCCGGCGCATCGGTGGTCAGCGCCTCACGCAATACGTCGCGCATCCGGCCCACATCATAGGTGTTGTCCACCTGCCGCACCCAATCAATCCCGATCCCTTTCAGCGCCTTGGTGATCGGGTGTTTCGTCGCCTTGGTCGGGTTGTCCGCGCGGCTGGACATGATGTCCTGCCCGCCGGTCGCGGCGGAATAGTAGTTGTCGACGATCACCGCCACGCCGTCGGACTTGTTGAAGGCCATGTTGGTGAAACTGGAGGACAGCCCGTTATGCCAGAACCCACCGTCGCCGATGATCGACACCGGGCGGCGTTCGCCGCCGCCGTCAAAGGCGGCGTTGGCGGCGGGGCCAAGGCCGTAACCCATCGTCGCGCCGCCGATTTCGAACGGCGGCAGGGCGGCGAACAGGTGACAGCCGATATCGGCGCTGATCTGCAGCTTGCCGGTTTCCTGTTGCACCAGCTTCATCGCGGCAAAGATCGGCCGCTCCGGGCAGCCGGTGCAGAATCCGGGCGGGCGGATCGGCACGGTTTTCGTCAGGTCGGGAACCTGCGGGCGATCCTCGTTCGGGGCGCGCACCGTGGCGGGCAACAGGCCGGGGGCGGCCTCTTTGAAAAAGGCGGTCAGCCCGTCCAGCATGACCTGCCCGGTATATTCCCCCGCCATCGGCAGCATGCCCTTGCCGCGCAGCTTGACCGTGGACCCCGCGCGGTAAAGGAAGGTCGTCAACTGCTGTTCGATGAACTCCGGCTGGCCTTCCTCGATCACCAGGATCTGGTCCTTGCCGGCGCAGAATTCCAGAAACTCCGACGACAGCAGCGGATAGGTCACGTTCAGCACATAAAGCGGCACCTCGGTATTGCCGTGCAGGTCGGCCAACCCCAGCCGTTGCAGCGCCCGGATGACGCCGTTGTACATGCCGCCTTGCAGGACAAGGCCCACGGGGGCCGCCTTCGGACCGAACACCTCATTCAACCCCCGCTCACGGATGAACTTTTCGGCTGCAGGCCAGCGGTTCTTTATCTTGTCCTGTTCGTGCATGTAGGACATCGGCGGCAACACGACGCGGGCGAAGTCGGATTGCGGGTTTGACAGCGCATCCTTGACCGAAAGCTTCGGGCGCTGGTTGTCGCGGGTCTGGAAACTGCCGGTCACATGGCAGGACCGGATGCGGACCATCAGCATGACCGGGGTGTTCGACGCCTCACTCAGCTCGAACCCGTCCTTCACCGCCTTGGTGATGCTGGTCAGGTTCGGGCGCGGGTCCAGCAGCCAGAACTGCGACTTCATCGCAAAGGCGTGGCTGCGTTCCTGCATGATGCTGGAGCCTTCGCCGTAATCCTCGCCCACGATGACCAGCGCGCCACCGTTCACGCCGGAGGAGGCAAGGTTGGCCAGTGCGTCGGATGCGACGTTGACCCCGACCGAGCCTTTGAAGGTGACCGCCCCCCGGATCGGATAATGCACCGACGCCGCCAGCATCGCCGCCGCCGCCGCTTCGTTCGCGTTGGCTTCGAACCTTATGCCAAGCTCGCCAAGCAATTCCTCGGCATCGGCCAGCACGTCCATCAGGTGGCTGATCGGTGCGCCCTGATAGCCGCCGACATAGCCGACCCCGTTTTCCAAAAGCGCCTTGGTGATCGCAAGGATGCCTTCGCCGGTGAAGGTCTGGCCTTCGCCAAGCCGCAGGTGTTCGACTTCCGCCTTGAAGGACCGTTCAGCCATGTCAGATCTCGTGCTTGCGGATGTTGGTCAGCATCTTCTGAAGCGTACCGACAAAGGCGCGGCGTTCTTCGACAGGGATGCCACGGAACATGCGGGAATGGGCTTCGGACATATGCGGCCAGAGGGTTTCAAACGCGGTCCGCCCGGCTTCGGTGATGAAGATGCGGGTGGCGCGGCTGTCGGCGGCGTCAGCCTCGCGCCGGATCAGGCCTTCGGTCGCCAACTGGTCCAGCGCGCGCGACAAGGTGGACTGTTCGACCACCGAAAAGACCGCGAGCTCCCGGATCAGCGGCCCTTCGATCACCGACAGCACCGCCAAGGCGCGCATCTTGGGGGTGCTAAGCCCTAGCCCGGACATTTCTTCACGCAAGGACGCGTTATAGCGCCCCATGATCCGGTTCATCAGGTAGGGCGCGAAATTGGTCAGCCCGATTTCCCCCAGACGGGGCAGGGCTGCGGGCGGCTGTTCGGGCGGGGATTGGTCGGTCATCCGCCCAGCCTTTTCGCGGCAAGGAACCCCGACCCGCCGCCAAGACCGGGGCCGGGATGGGTTGAGGCGCCGATATGGATCAGCCCGCGCACAAGGCCCACGCCGTTGGTCGAATGGGCATATGGGCGGAAGATGAAGAACTGCTCGATGCTGCAAAGCCCGCCATAGGGGTCGCCGCCGACAAGGTTGATGTTCATCCGTTCCAGATCGGCGGGGGAATGGGCGCGGCGGGCCAGCTTGATGCTGTCAAAGTCCTTGATATGACGGCGCAGGATGCCTTCGATCCGGTCGGCAAAGGCCTCACGCGTGGCCTCGGACCATGTGCCATCGGTGACAATCGCGCCGCCTGCGTCGCCCTTCACGACACGCGGCGCGTCGGGGATTTGCAGCCAGAGGATCGCCTTGCCCTCCGGGCAGCGTGAGGGGTCAAGCCGGTGGGGCTGACCGACGCAGATCGTGGGGGTGGCGGGCAGCATCCCGCGCTCCGCCTCGTTCGCGGATTTGGAAACGCTGTCGATCCCGTCCGCCAGATGGATCAGCGCCACCTGATCCAGACCGGGCGACAGCCATTCGGGAACCCGGTCCAGCGCGTAGTGCAGCTGGAAATTGCCGCGCCCGTGGCGGAAGGTCCTGGCCGCCGCCTGATCTTCGGGCAGGTTCACCTCCCGCAGCAGCCGCCCCTGCAATTGCCCGGGCGCGACCGAGGCAAGGACCGACCCGCAGGTGATCTCCTCGCCACCGGCAAGCGCCACGCCGCGCACCCGGCCATCCTTGACCACAATCCGGTCAACATCCGCGCCACAGCGGATTTCGCCGCCATTTTCTTCGATCAGCGCCTTGAAAGCGGCCACCGCGCGGCCCGAGCCGCCCTTGACGATCGGCGCGCCTGCCGCCTCCAGCGCGAAGGCGATGACCTTACCCATCTGGCCGGAATAGGTGCTTTCCGGGGTCAATCCGGTGTGCAGCACCCAAGGGGCATAAAGCGCCTGCACCAGCGGGCTTTTATATCCGGTTTCAAGCCAGCCCCGCGCCGGGGTCAGCGCGGTACCAAACCACGCCGCAAGCCCGCGCAAGCCGCGTTTGCGGACTTGCCCCCACAGCAGTTTCGCCGTGGCCCAGGACCAGAGCGACCCGCCGAGGAGCGAAAACAGGAAGGGCGCGTCCGCCTCAACCCCGCCGACGTCGGCTGCATGGGCGTCACCATCGCCTGCCGCCAGCGCGTTGAAGGCGGCGATGTTTGCGGCCCGGTCGGTGGTCAGCACCAGCGCGCTGCCATCGGGGCGGATCACGGCGGTCGGATGGGGTGTGTGGCAATGGTCGAACCCGTGCCGGGCCACGTGGGGGCCAAGTGCGGCCCCCGCCGGAGAGGTCATGAACAAGACCCATGTCGCGGCCATCACGTCATGGTGAAACCCCGGCAGGGTGATGTCTTCGGTTCGCAGGCACCCGCCGGGGGTCGCCTCGCGCTCCAGAAGCAGCACGCGCTGGCCCTTGAGGGCAAGCATCGCCCCCGCAACCAGCGCGTTGATCCCGCTGCCGATGATGACGTGATCGGGCCGCATCGATCAGGCCTTCGGCACCAGTGCCAACGCCCGGATGGGCGAGCCTGTCCCCTGCTTGATCTTCAAGGGCGCGGCAATCAGGATTGCCCCCTTGGCGGGAAGTTTCGACAGGTTGGCAAGCGAGGCCAGACCAAAGCAGTTGTTCTTGTGCAAAAGGTTATGCGCCGGGAACGGCGGCGTCATCCCGCCTGCCTGACCGGCATCGGTGCCGATGCACTGGCTGCCCCAGCCGACGATGCCCTTGCCGATCAGGTATTCGATCACCTCGGCAGTCGGCCCCGGAGTATGCGGCCCGGTCTCGTTGGCGTTCAGGAACAGCCCCTCGTCATGCGCGCGGCTGTCCCAGTCGGACCGCAGCACGACCCATTCGCCCGCATTGATCGCGCCGTTCTTGGCCTCCCATGCCTTCACATGGTCGATGGTCAGCAGGAAATCGGGGTTCGCCGCGCATTCGGCGCTGAAGTCCAGCACGTTGACCGGGGCGACCAGACGCTGCACGTTCAGCGTATCGGTGAACCCGTCGGCATAGTCCTTGCCGGTGATCCAGTGGTGCGGCGCGTCAAAGTGGGTGCCAGAGTGTTCGCCAAGCTCCAGCCAGTTCCAGGCCCAGAACGGACCGTCCTGATCGTACTCGCTGATCCGGTGGATCTTGATCGGAGGGGTGTCCTTGGCAAAATCCGGCGGCAGTTTCAGCAGCGGCGTCTCGGGGCCAAGCACGCCCGTGCAATCCACCACTTCGATCCCGCCCGAGGCGAGCATGCCCGCCAATGAACTCAAGACGCTTGCAGAAGTCATCTTCATCTCCCTGTTGGCCGGACCATCCCGGCACTGATCCTCGCGCCGGTTGATCCGGCAGCTCTCGAATCATGCTAGACAGATTTAAATGCATTTGCAAATATCCCCCGGCAGTCCGTCAAGGTGCGGGTCAGGGAAGACATGGCAGTGGATTTCGACGCAGTCCTGATCGGGGCGGGCCACAACACACTGGCCGCGGCGCTGCATCTTGCGGCGAAGGGCTGGCGCGTGGCGGTGTTCGAACAGGCCACCCAGCCGGGCGGCGCGGTCAAGACCGGGGAATACACGCTGCCCGGCTTTCGCCATGACTGGGCGGCAATGAACCTGTCCTTGTTCGCTGGAAGCCCGTTTTTCAAGGCACACGGCGCAGAACTGACCCGGCATGGCTGCGCCTTCGTACCGGTGAACCGGCCGTTCTCCTCGTCCCTTGCCGATGGAAGCTGGGTCGGCGTGTCCACTGACCGGGCCGAAACGCTGGCCGCGATCCGGGCGCTATCGCCGCGCGATGCCGAGACGTGGGAAACCCTCTGCAACCGATTCGGGCAAGAGGCGCCGCATCTGTTCGGGCTTCTCGGCGCGAAGATGGGATTTCGTGCGCTTGCATATTTCATGTTCAAAACACTTCGCGCCAAGGGCGTGTCTGGCACGCTGGACATGGGGCGGTTCCTGTTGTCCTCGCCCCGGGTCTGGCTGGAGGAGACGTTCGAGCATCCCCATGTCCGCGCCATGCTGGGCGCATGGGGGATGCATCTGGACTTTGCCCCCGATGTCGCGGGTGGCGCGATGTTTCCCTATCTTGAGGGCATGGCGGGTCAGGCCTTCGGCATGGTCATCGGGCAGGGTGGCGCCGATACGGTGACGCGGGCGCTGGTCGCGTCGATCACCGCGCGGGGCGGGGTTGTGGAAACCGGAACCCCGGTCACGCGCATCGTCCATCAGGCTGGCCGCGCCACCGGGATCGAGCTTGCCGATGGCCGCCGCATCACCGCGACCCGTGCTGTCATCGCCGGTGTGGCCCCCCGCGCCTTGCCCCGGCTGACCGGGGGCACGACCCCGGCCTTTGACGGCGCGATCGAGAAATTCCGCCACGCGCCGGGCACGATGATGATCCACCTTGCGATGGACAGCCTGCCCGACTGGCGCGCGGGGGCGGCTTTGC
>CAIXBE010000146.1 GCA_903917595.1 uncultured Rhodobacterales bacterium | reverse complement strand
TGCTGCGCGAGATGGAAGCGGAAACCGTGGAACTGCCCTCGGCCATCCTCGCGGCGCGGCTGCTGATCCTGACCGGGTGCCGCCTGAACGAAATCATGTCCTTGAACTGGTCGTACATCGATTTCTAGAGCCCTGCCCTGCGCCTTCCAGATTCCAAGACCGGGGCGAAGGTCGTTCACGTTGGCAATCCAGTTATCGAGTTGCTGCGGAAGGCCCAGCGCATCGACGGCAATCCTTGGGTCATCACCGGCACCCTGCCCGGCAAGCCGCTCAGCGATTTGCAACCCTTCTGGCAACGCGTTCGCGCCCGCGCAGGGGTAAAAGATGTCCGCATCCATGACCTGCGCCACACCTTTGCGTCGACAGCCGTCGCATCCGGCCAGGGACTGCCCATGATCGGCAAGCTCCTCGGACACACGCAGGTCCAAACCACGGCGCGCTACGCCCACCTCGCAGCCGAACCGGTGAAGGTGGCCGCCGACGCCGTAGCGCAGAACCTGCGGCAAGCACTCGGATAAGCGTGGAGGAAACGCGACTGCGGTCGGACCTTCTCTGCCTTTTGCGAGACACCCGCAGTCAATGTGAAAGCAAAACCGCCAGTCGCAGATCAGAAAACACTCCTTTTGTTGCGCCACCGAGGATGAAATCGCGAAGGCGCGAGTGGCCGAAGCCACCCATGGCCAAAAGCTGTGCCCCTTCGGCAATCGCGGTATCCTGCAGGGCTTTTGCTATGGACCGGCCATCGAGCGAGATGTCGATCGCCTTGGTGGTATATCCCCGGCGTTCCAGAGACGCTGCAAGCGTTTGCGCAAGGCCAGAACTATCAAGTGACTTCTCCCCCTGAACCGTCACCACAGAAATCCGGCCACCATCAGACAGAAGTGGAAGGGCATCGGACAACGCCCTGGCAGCGACCCGGCTTCCATCCCACGCAACGACAATGTGATCGATGGAATGCGGCACATTCGTCGCGGGAACAAGGATCACCGGGACGCCCGCGCCGAATACGACGGATTGCGCCAGGTCCTGTGTTGACAACGCGTCAGCCGACCACGGCAGAATGGCCAGATCAAAGACCCGTGCCTCGGTCGATGCCGCGTCCAGGGCCGCGCCCATCATCGCGGTATGGCTGCTTGCCGACAGGTCGCGTTCTGTACCGAAGGCACCCTTGATCAGGGTTTGCAGGCGGGCGCATTCTGCCTTGCTGCGCTCCTCGGCGGCACGCGCCATGCCTTCCACGTTGATCAGGTAGCCGCTGGCCACAGAGCCTGTCTTCGGGACATCCAGAGCAAACGTCGAGACATGCAGACCGCATCCCAGCGCCGCCGCAAAGTTGACCGCAGCCAGAACAGCCGGATCAGGTGCTGCTTCCGGATAAGTGTTCAGCGGCAGGTATGCGATGCGATGGGACATTGTTGTTTCCTTTTCTGAAGTGGCAGTTCACCGGCAATCAGCCGTCTGGCCGCGATGGGGCGCGACATCGGCTGCTGAATTGAGATTATGCGATCGGAAGATGACCATCATTGATCCAAGTCAATCAAACGTGGCCATACGT
>CAIXBE010000145.1 GCA_903917595.1 uncultured Rhodobacterales bacterium | reverse complement strand
GTGCCACATCTGGGCCGCATCCATCAGCCCCTGCCCCTGCCCCGGCAGCACGAAGTCGACAACCATCGTGGTCCCGCCCGACAGCGCCGCCCGGGTGCCGCTCTCGAAATCATCCGCCGAGTAGGTGCCCATGAAGGGCATCTCCAGATGCGTATGCGGATCAATCCCGCCGGGCATGACATAGCAGCCGGTCGCGTCGAGTTCGGTGCCGCCCTTGAGGCCCTGCCCGATCTCGGTGATCACCCCGTTCTCCACCCGCACATCGGCCTTGTAGGTGAGGTCGGCGGTGACGACGGTGCCGTTCTTGATGATGGTGGTCATTTGGCTTTCCTCATTTCTTGGCCGCAAATCCTCGAAGAATCCACGCAGTGCCGCCGAACAGTATGATCATGATGATAGGGGCCGAGACACCAATCTGCGCAAAACGCAGTAACTCTTGCCAAGCAAAATCTCTGGCACCTTCCCAAGCAGGAAGGCCACTTTTCGCTACTTCGCCAACAGTCAATCCTTCCGAGTAGGGAATGACATCTGTAACTTCCGAATTTGCCACAGCCGCATTGGCGCGCACTCTTGCATAGTTCCAATGTGAAAGCTGAACATCTGGACGAAGAGCGACTCCCCAATAAACCAACCAGAGGGCTGACAGCGCGATCCAAGCGCGAAAAAGCCCCTTGATCCAGTTGATTGCCCTCAACCCACCACCTCCGCCACCTCAAGCACCGCGTGCAGCAGCACATCCGTCCCCGCCGCCGCCCATTCGGGGCTGATCTTCTCGGCCTCGTTGTGCGACAGCCCGTCCACGCAGGGGCACATCACCATCACCGTGGGGGCGACGCGGTTGATCCAGCAGGCGTCGTGGCCGGCGCCGCTCACGATATCCATGTGGGAATAGCCCAGCTTTTCAGCGGATTGGCGGACGATCTTCACAAGGCCGGGGTCGAAGGTGACGGGGTCGAAGTGGCCCACGTCCTCGATCTCGCAGCCAAGCCCCAGCTCCTTCGCCACCGCATGGGCGGCCCGCATCACCTCGGCCTTCATCGCATCCAGCTTGGCCTGTTCGGGCGAGCGGATATCCACAGTGAACACAACTTTTCCCGGTATCACGTTGCGGCTGTTGGGAAAAACCTTCACCTGCCCCACCGCGCCCACGGCGTTCGGCTGGTGGCTCATCGCGATCTGGTGGACGCGTTCGGTGATCCGCGCCATGCCAAGGCCCGCATTCACCCGCATGTTCATCGGTGTCGAGCCGGTGTGGGCGTCCTTACCCGTCAGCGTGATCTCCAGCCACCACAACCCCTGGCCGTGGGTGACGACACCGATGGACTTCCCCTCCGCCTCCAGGATCGGCCCCTGCTCGATATGCAGTTCCAGCATTGCGTGCATCTTGCGGGCGCCGACCTTTTCATCGCCGACCCAGCCGATGCGCGCCAGTTCCTCGCCAAAGACCTTGCCGTCGAGGTCGCGGCGGGACTTCGCATACTCCTCGGTATGAATCCCCGCAAACACACCCGAAGCCAGCATAGCAGGCGCAAACCGCGCGCCTTCCTCGTTGGTCCAGTTGGTGACCACGATGGGATGCTTGGTCTTCACGCCCATGTCGTTCAAGGTCCGCACCACCTCCAGCGCTCCGAGAACGCCAAGGACGCCGTCATACCGCCCCCCGGTCGGCTGGGTGTCCAGATGCGACCCCATGTAGACCGGCAGCGCGTCAGGATCGGTCCCCGCCCGCGTCGCGAACATGTTGCCCATGGTATCAACGCCCATCGTCATGCCCGCGGCCTTGCACCAGCCCGCGAAAAGATGCCGCCCTTCGCCATCCGCATCGGTTAGGGTCTGCCGGTTGCAGCCGCCCGCAATGCCGGGGCCGATCAGGGCGATTTCCTGCAAGCTGTCCCACAGCCGCTCGGAATTGATCCGCAGGTTGTCCCCGGTTTTCGGCATCTGACGCTCCCCGTTGCAGCGGGACCATCCTGCCCCTTGCCGCGACTCACTTCCTGACCATATGGTCAAGGGGAAGCGCACCACAACCTGACCAACCGGTCAACATAAAACTAAAGGCCCAATGCCCGCAGATGCCCAGATCAGCCGCCTGAAACCGCGCCGCACCGATATCCGGCGCGAAAATGAGCGGACGATTCTGGACGCCGCCGAAAAGGTCTTTGCCGAGGCCGGGTTTGGCGGGGCGACGATGCAGCTGATCGCCGATATGGCCGGGCTGCCGAAAGCCAACCTCCACTACTACTTTGCCACCAAGGAAGACCTGTATCGCCGCGTGGTGCAGCAGATCTTCGAAATCTGGCTGGATGCGGCGATGCTGTTCGATGATGCCCCCGGCCCGGTCGAAGGCATTGGCGGTTACATCGATGCCAAGATGGATATCAGCCGCACGCATCCCTACGGGTCCAAGGTCTGGGCCAGTGAAGTGATGCACGGCGCGCCGGTCATTCAGGACTATCTGGAAACCACCCTGCGCGATTGGACCGAAGGCCGCATCCGCGCCATCCAGCGCTGGATTGATGAGGGGAAGATGCGCCCCGTCAACCCCCGGCATCTTTTGTACATGCTCTGGGCCACGACCCAGCACTACGCCGACTTTGGCCACCAGATCCAGACGCTGAACAATGACCGCCCGCTGTCGGACCGCCAGTGGCTTGAAGCCAAGGCCAGCGTCAAGGACCTTGTCCTGCGCGGGATCGGGGCGATTTGAAAGGGATATCATGACCATAGAAGACCTGCAGTCCGAGGCTGAAAGCCTTATCCTTGACCGCTTTGACGAAAGTCAGGCGCTGGCTTTGGGCCGGATACTGGTCGATCTGGCACAGGGCCTGCCAGTCGTCATCAATATCCGGACCGCAAACCGGACGCTGTTTCATGCGGCGCTGCCGGGGTCGGCACCGCTGAACGACCTTTGGGTACGGCGGAAGTCCAACACGGCGCTGTTGTTTCAGGAAGCCTCGCTTCTGGTCGGGACAAGAAACCAGTCCAAAGGCGAGGCGCTTGCCCGGCATGGGCTTGATCCAGCTCATTACGCGGACAATGGCGGGGCGGTGCCGATTGTTGTGCGGGGTGCGGGTGTCGTTGCAGTCGCAACCGTATCGGGCCTGCCACAGGTTGAAGATCACGGGCTGGTCGTGCAAGGTCTGCGGGCGCTGATTGCCGCAGCCGCCAGCGGCGAATGATTTGACCCGGGCCTGCGGGCCAGGCTATCCAAGGGGTCCGCAACAACCGACGGGTGCCATGCCTACATCTCCGCGTCCCCGTTCCCGCATCCAGCAGCGCAACCGCGAGCTTATCCTTGACGCGGCGCTGGAGGTGTTCTCGCTGCACGGGTTTCGCGGGGCGACGCTGGACCAGATTGCCGAGGTGGCAGGCCTGTCAAAGCCCAACCTGCTGTATTATTTCGGATCCAAGGAGGTCGTCCATCAGGCACTGCTGACCGGGCTGCTGGACACCTGGCTTGATCCGTTGCGGGCGATGAATCCGGCCGGAGAGCCGATGCGCGAGATCATGGGCTATGTCCGTCGCAAGCTGGACCTTGCCCGGGATTTCCCGCGCGAAAGCCGGTTGTTCGCCAACGAGGTCCTGCAAGGTGCCCCCCGGATGCGCGACGCAATCGAGGGCGATTTGCGATCGCTGGTGCATGACAAGGCCGCTGTCCTGTCCCGCTGGATGGATGAGGGCCGCATCGCCCGGGTCGATCCGGTGCATCTGATCTTCTCAATCTGGGCGCTGACCCAGCACTATGCCGACTTTGACGTGCAGGTCCGCGCAGTTCTGGGTCCCGGCCATGACCCTTTTGCCGAGGCCGAACGGTTCCTTGAGACCCTGTATGCCCGGTTGCTGACCCCGGTTCCGTAAAGCTTTATGTGATCTTTTGCTGCGAAATCCTTGCCAAACTGTTAAGTTTCGCTTCGTGCAGGAAAATGGATGGAGCAACACGTGGCAATGATTACGAACGTCCGCGCGCCGATCCGGTTAACCGAGGTTCCGCGCCCGCCGCGTCTGGCGGAACTGCAGGCCAAACCGGGCGCAAAACCCGGGGTGGCTGCACCCGTTGCACCCTCCTTACGGGTCGGGGCTGTCGTCCAGATTCAAGATAAGCCCGCCTCGAACGACCTGCCGATACCTTCCGCGCAAATCTCGGCCGCCGCCGCAACCGATGCTGCGAAAGAAGCCTATATCCGCGCCAGCATCGCCGCAGGGCTGAACCCGCTGCCGCTGCCGGGGGGCTGACAGCGTTCACCGATCGTTAACCCTTCTTGCGTCAAACTGTTCCGATGCAGATGATCCCCGTTGCCCATACCGACACCCACGCTTGGCTTGATACCGTCTTTCAGGCCAAGGCCGCACAATGTGGCGGTATCGTGCGCAGGGCCGTCCGGGATGTGGAGCGTGAGATCGGCCGCGATGCCTTTATCGCCGCCGTCCGCCGCCGCAGATTCCATCTGGTGGAATGCGGCGGCCAGTTCATCGTGATCTGCAATCCGGGTCATTTGAAGGTGATCTGTTGACCCGGGCTGCCAATCTAAAAATTTTCGACGAAAATTTTTAGATTCCTGACCGTTGCCCCTATTCCGCGGCAACACTCGGGTTGTTCGGATGCGTGGTCCAGTTGGCATAGTCACCGATCTTGCGCCCCGTGCGCGGGTCTGTGGCACCTTTCGGCATCTCGACCATGGTGATGCAGTTGTCCACCGGGCAGACGTTGACGCACAGGTTGCAGGCGACGCATTCGTCATCCATCACCTCGAAGACCCGATCGGGCGACATGGAAATCGCCTGATGGCTGGTATCCTCGCAGGCCGCATAGCAGCGCCCGCATTTGATGCAGTCGTCCTGATTGATATGGGCCTTGGCGACATAGTTCAGGTTCAGGAACTGCCAGTCGGTGACGTTGGGCACAGCACGTCCGACAAGGTCGGAAAGCCCGATCTCCTTTTCGTCCAGATACTGCGACAGGCCCGAGATCATCTCCTGCACGATTTTGAAGCCATAGGTCATCGCCGCCGTGCAGACCTGCACATTGCCCGCGCCAAGCGTCATGAACTCGGCCGCATCGCGCCAGGTGGTGATGCCGCCGATGCCGCTGATCGGGATGCCACGCGTTTCCGCAGACCGTGCAATCTCGGCCACCATGTTCATCGCGATCGGTTTGACCGCCGGGCCGCAATAGCCGCCATGGGTGCCCTTGCCGTCGATCATCGGCTCAGGGCTAAAGCTGTCCAGGTTGACCGACGTGATCGAGTTGATCGTGTTGATCAGGCTGACCGCATCCGCCCCGCCGCGCTTGGCGGCCCCGGCAGGTCCAAGGATGTTGGTGATGTTCGGCGTCAACTTGACGATGCAGGGCATGCGGCTGTGCTTCTTGACCCAGCGCGT